>NZ_JBHUYJ010000021.1:18519-91088 GCF_042668715.1 Streptomyces sp. NPDC057271 | reverse complement strand
CAGAGCAGACGCGTCGACGGACCGGGCGCGCCGACGGACCCCGGTCCGTCGCCGGACCGAGCGCGTCGCCGACCGGGCATGTCGGCAGGCCGGGCGTGTCGGTGACGAAGGGCGCCGTCGCCCCCCGGGCGGGAGGCGACGGCGCCGTCACGTCGAGGAGTGCGCTCAGACGGCCGTCTTCGTGTGGACGTACTCGACCAGGCGCGTCAGCGCGTCGGGGTCGGTGGTCGGCAGCACACCGTGGCCCAGGTTGAAGACGTGCCCCTCCAGGCCCGCGGCAGCGGCCAGGACCTCGTCCGTCTTGGTCTCGACGGCCTCCGGGGTGGAGAACAGCACGGCCGGGTCCAGGTTGCCCTGGAGCGCCTTGCCGGGGCCGACGCGCCGGGCGGCCTCGTCCATCGGGACGCGCCAGTCGACGCCGACGACGTCCGCGCCCGCCTCGCCCATGAGACCGAGCAGCTCACCCGTACCGACACCGAAGTGGATGCGCGGGACGCCGTACGAGGCGACCGCGTCGAAGACCTTGGTGGAGGCGGGCATCACGGAGCGGCGGTAGTCGGCGGGTGCCAGGGCGCCGACCCAGGAGTCGAAGAGCTGGACGGCGGAGGCGCCGGCCTCGATCTGGACCTTGAGGAAGGCCGAGGTGATCTCGGCGAGTCGGTCGAGCAGATCGGCCCACAGCTGCGGGTCGCCGTACATGAGCGCCTTGGTGTGCTCGTGGTTGCGGGACGGACCGCCCTCGACGAGGTAGCTCGCAAGGGTGAAAGGCGCGCCCGCGAATCCGATGAGCGGGGTGGAGCCCAGCTCATCGGTGAGCATCCCGATGGCCTCGGTGACGTAGTGGACGTCCTCGGGGGTCAGGTCGCGCAGCCGGTCGAGGTCGGCACGGGTGCGGATCGGGTCGGCGACGACCGGGCCGACGCCGGGCTTGATGTCGAGGTCGATGCCGATGGCCTTGAGCGGGACCACGATGTCGCTGAAGTAGATCGCCGCGTCCACCTTGTGGCGGCGCACGGGCTGCAGCGTGATCTCGGTGACCAGCTCGGGGCGCATGCAGGACTCGAGCATCGGGATGCCCTCGCGGACCTTCAGGTACTCGGGCAGCGAGCGCCCGGCCTGCCGCATGAACCAGACCGGCGTGTGCGGCACGGGCTCCCGTCGGCACGCCTTGAGGAACGCGGAGTCGTGCGTCCGCGACTGCTGCTTCGTCTGCTGGCCCACGGGGCTTTCATTGGCACTCACGACCAGAATCTTCGCATGTGGCGGGAAGCCGCTCGCCCGGGCCGGGTGTCCCTCCCTGCGCGAGGCCCCCGTTCCGCCTACTCTTCCCCGCATGGCTGCGGCTCAGGGACATTTTTCCGATCATTCCGACGGTGACGGAGGTACGGGCGACACGGAGGCGAACGCGGTGCCCCCCGCATTCCGGCGGGCGGTCGACGCCCTGCGGGCGGCTCGGCTGCGGCCGGAGCTGGAGATCGACCCGACCAGGCCGCCGCAGCGCCTGGCCCCTTACGCGTACGCGCTGGAGGCGGCCGTCGTCGAGGGCGAGGACGATCTGGCCGACGGGCGGCTGGTGCTGCTGCACGACCCGGCCGGGCACGACGCCTGGAAGGGCACGTTCCGGCTGGTGACGCTCGTACGGGCGGAGCTGGAGCCCGAGATGGCGGCGGACCCGCTGCTGCCCGAGGTCTGCTGGTCGTGGCTGACCGGTGCGCTGGAGGCGCGGGGCCTCGCGTACGGGGAGGCGAGCGGCACGGTCACCCAGGCGGGCTCGCACTACTTCGGGGGGCTCGCCGAGCGCCGTCCGGCGACCCAGATCGAGATCCGGGCCTCCTGGACCCCCCAGGACGCCCTGGGTGGCGCGCCGGACACGGCGGCGCATCTGGCGGCCTGGTCGGACCTGCTCTGCCAGATCGCGGGACTCCCGCCGTCGCCCCCCGACCCGGGGGCGGGCACGATCTCGGGCGCGGGGGTCGTCTCCCTCCCCCAGCGCAGGGGTCCCCAGCAGCCCTAGGTGTATCGGCCCGGCAGGGGCACGGTGGGAGGCCCGCACGGGAGGCCTCGCGAGGCCAGGGGCGCGAGGGTCCGGTGCGGGCGCGGCGGGGCTCCGGCCGGGGCTTCGGCTGCGGCCCGGGGGGAGATCCATTCGCAGGATGATCGATCATGCGTCCGAATTGCCCCAATTGTTACTCACCAATCGTGATCTTTCCCTAAAGGCGGGCGGCCCAGCTGCCGAAGAGGTCAATGACCCCTTCACCGCACGGGTTCGCCCCCGGCTTCTTCCCCGAGCCGGCTCCGTCCCGCATCTCCCCAGGAGGCCGTGTGTCCGTTCTCCTCGAGCAGCCCGCAAGCCTGGTCGCCTACCGCCCGAACAAGCCGACGGCCATGGTCGTCGTGGCCGACCCGCGCGTCCGCTCCACCGTCACCCGCCACCTGTGGGCCCTCGGCGTACGCGACGTGATCGAGGCGTCGTCCATCGCCGAGGCCCGTCCTCGCGTCGGCAACCCCCGCGACATCTGCGTGGCGGACGTCCACCTCCCGGACGGCAGCGGCCTGACGCTGCTGTCCGAGACCCGCGCGGCGGGCTGGCCCAACGGCCTCGCCCTCTCCGCGGCCGACGACATCGGTGCGGTGCGCAACGCGCTCGCCGGCGGCGTCAAGGGCTACGTCGTCACCGGTACGCGTACCAACATCGGGCACCCCTCCCGCCCCGGGGCCGCCCCCATCGGCGCCGCGGCGGCTCGCCTCGGCCACCGCCGCCCCCCGGGTGCCCCGAGCCACCCGGGCGGCTACCGCGAGCTCTCCGGCCGTGAGGTCGAGGTGCTCCGGCTGGTGGCCGAAGGCCAGTCGAACAAGGCGATCGGCGTGTCCATGGGCCTCTCCGCCCTGACCGTGAAGAGCCACCTGGCCCGGATCGCCCGCAAGCTGGGCACCGGCGACCGGGCCGGCATGGTCGCGGTGGCGCTGCGCACCGGAATCATCCACTGAGTCCGCAGAGTCCCCGCACGGGCCACCCGCGCGGTTGACGAAAGATCGGCGCCTGTCGACGGAACGTTCCGGCGTTCTGTCGACAGGCATGTGCCGATTCACAGATACCCTTGACACGTGACCGACGCCCAAGAGACCGCAGCAGACACAGCACTGCGAACCACCGGGGGCGCTCCCCCGGACGACGACGTCCCTGCGAATGGGCTGCCGATCCCCTTGCTGGAGCCCCGTGAGGGCATTCCGCCCGTCGTGACCACCGCCGAGGGGCTCGCCGAGGTGATCGCCGCGTTCGCCGCAGGCCACGGGCCTGTCGCCGTGGACGCCGAGCGCGCCTCGGGATACCGCTACGGCCAGCGCGCCTATCTCGTCCAGCTCCGCCGCGCGGGCGCGGGCACCGCGCTCGTCGACCCGGTGGGCTGCCCCGACCTGTCCGGCCTCGGCGAGGCACTCGCCGGGACGGAGTGGATCCTCCACGCGGCGACCCAGGACCTGCCGTGCCTGCGGGACATAGGCATGACGCCGACCGCGCTGTTCGACACCGAGCTGGCCGGCCGGCTCGCGGGCTTCCCGCGGGTGGGACTCGGGGCCATGGTCGAGTCCGTCCTCGGCTACGCCCTGGAGAAGGGGCACTCCGCGGTGGACTGGTCCACCCGCCCGCTGCCCGAGCCCTGGCTCCGGTACGCCGCGCTGGACGTCGAGCTTCTCGTCGACCTGCGTGACGCACTGGAGAAGGAGCTCGACCGGCAGGGCAAGCTGGACTGGGCCCTGCAGGAGTTCGACGCGATCGCCTCGGCGCCGCCCGCGCCACCGCGCAAGGACCCGTGGCGGCGGACGTCCGGCATGCACAAGGTGCGGCGCCGGCGCCAGATGGCGGTCGTACGGGAGCTGTGGACGGCCCGGGACCGCATCGCCCAGCGGCGGGACGTCTCGCCCGGCAAGGTGCTGAGCGACGCGGCGATCGTGGAGGCCTCTCTCGCGCTGCCGGCGAACGTGGCGGCGCTCACCCTGCTGCCGGGCTTCGGCCACCGCATGGGCCGGCGCCAGCTGGAGCAGTGGCAGGCGGCCGTGGACCGGGCGAGGGCCCTCCCGGACAGCGAGCTCCCGCAGCCCGGCCAGACGGTCGCGGGCCCGCCCCCGCCGCGCGCCTGGGCGGACAAGGACCCGGCGGCGGCCGCCCGGCTCTCGGCCGCCCGTACGTCGGTCTCCGCCCTCGCGGAGGAACTGAATCTCCCCCAGGAGAACCTGATCACCCCGGACACGGTCCGCCGCGTCTGCTGGGAGCCGCCCGCCGGGGCGACGGCCGAGTCGGTGGCCGGCGCACTCGCCGGGTACGGGGCGCGCCCCTGGCAGATCGAACTGGTCACGCCGCTGCTGGTGACGGCGCTGGCGAGCGCCGAGGAGTGACCCGGAGCCCCCGGCCGCGCACGGCCGGGGGCTCCGCACGTCCTACGGAAGCGAACTGAGGTC
Source organism: Streptomyces sp. NPDC057271 (assembly GCF_042668715.1). Taxonomy (NCBI): domain Bacteria; kingdom Bacillati; phylum Actinomycetota; class Actinomycetes; order Kitasatosporales; family Streptomycetaceae; genus Streptomyces; species Streptomyces sp. NPDC057271. The sequence continues at coordinate 86,633 of NZ_JBHUYJ010000021.1, read as the reverse complement.
TCCGTTCACGGCCATGTCGAAGACGCCCTGGGTCTTGCCGTCGACCTTGAGGTGCTTGAGCCAGTGCTTCGAGAGGTTGTGGATGTTCTTGTGCTGCACCTCCCACACCACCGAGTGGCCCGCACAGGCCAGCTTGACCATGAGCTTGTGGGAGCCCGCGACGGCGTCGTAGAGGGCGGGGACCGAGAAGTTGAGCTCCGGGTTCGTGCTGGGCGGCGACGTGTTCACCTGGGTGTCGGAATCCCCGTACACGATCAGGATCGGCACGCTTCCGCCGAGGACACCGCCCTGCGCGGCCGTCGTCCGGTTCCAGCCCCACCGGACGAAGTTCCGGATCCGGTTGAGACCCTCCGGCGGCCCCCAGTCCCTGCCCACCGGGTCGTTCTCCATGATCGCGGCCCAGGCCTTCTCGACCATGCCGGGTTCACGCTGGTCCGGGCAGCGCAGCTCCGCGTTCCACCCCGACTCGACACCCCATCTCGTGCTCAGGAACGTGGGGAAACCTGGCTGCGGCAGCGTGCTCGGTGGGGTGGACGTGCCGTCGGGCGGGAAGATCGGCGCCAACAGGAAGAGGCTCTCCACCTTGGTGGGGTTGTTCACGGCGTACGGCCCCATGGTGAAGGCGGCCGCGGACCAGCCGATGAAGGCGACCCTGTCCACGCCGCGCTCCCTGCGGATCCATTCCACGACGGTGTGCAGTTCGTCCCGGTCGCTGTTCGAGTTGTTCAGCTGGAACGCGTAGTTCGCCGGGCCGGGGGTGAATCCCGGTGGTCGTGGCTTCAGGAGGTTCTGGTTGGCGGGGTTGACGTTGCGCGGATCGTCCATCTTGGGCCGTGGCGACCGCCCGGAGCCCTGGAGGTCCATCATGAAGACGTCGTGGCCGGCCTTCGCCAGCGCCTCGGCCCAGCTGTACGAGGCGTGCTGGAGGTCGAAGCCCGCGAGTACCGGAACGCTCCGGCCGTGCAGCATGAGGACGGCCTTGCGATCCGGGCCGTGCTCCGGCGACGTGTCGCGCTTCTCCCGTACGAAGAGTTTGACCATCTCGTCCTTGTTCGCGGGGAGGGTGGACTTGTGGGAAACCGCGTGGTCCTTGGTGATGACGGGCATGGAGGTCCGTTCTGGGTGTCGGGTCCGGGGCCTCGCGCCCCGGCGGGACCAGCCTCGACTCGCGATGCGCCCCTCGCCACGGCACGGCGCCGGGCCTGAGCCCATCGGGTGGCGGGACCCTCCGATCGGACGGGCGCACGCCGGGCTCACAAATGCGCCCCTTGCGCGCCGGGCGGAGTGTGACCTTCGCCGCTCCGGCCCCCGGGGCTGGGCAGCCCGGTTACCCGCAAGTAGCATGGGGGGAGCAAGCGCGCGCTTAGCCGCGTGCCGCAGCAGTGCCATCCCGCACCCTGGAGGAGAGCCATCGTGCCTCGTACCGTCAGGGACGTCGTCTTCGTCGACGGCGTCCGCACCCCGTTCGGCAAGGCGGGCCCGAAGGGCATCTACCACGAGACCCGCGCCGACGATCTCGTCGTGAAGGCCATCCGGGAGCTGCTGCGCCGCAACCCCGGCCTCGACCCCGCGAAGATCGACGAGGTGGCCATCGCCGCCACCACGCAGATCGGTGACCAGGGTCTGACCCTCGGCCGCACCGCCGGCATCCTCGCCGGGCTGCCGCAGTCCGTCCCGGGCTACTCCATCGACCGCATGTGCGCCGGTGCCCTCACCGCCGTCACCTCGGTCGCCGGCTCCATCGCCTTCGGCGCGTACGACGCCGTCATCGCCGGTGGTGTCGAGCACATGGGCCGTCACCCCATGGGCGAGGGCGTCGACCCGAACCCGCGGTTCGTCAGCGAGAAGCTGGTCGACGAGTCCGCCCTGTTCATGGGTATGACCGCCGAGAACCTGCACGACCGCTACCCGAGCATCACCAAGCGGCGCGCCGACGAGTACGCGGTGCGCTCGCAGGAGAAGGCCGCCAAGGCGTACGCCGACGGCAAGATCCAGCAGGACCTGGTGCCGATCTCGGTCCGCCGCACCAACGCCGAGGCCGGCGAGACCGGCTGGGGCCTGGTCACCGCCGACGAGCCGATGCGCCCGGGCACCACCCTGGAGTCGCTGGCCAACCTGAAGACGCCGTTCCGCGTCCACGGCAACGTCACCGCCGGTAACGCGGCCGGTCTCAACGACGGCGCCACCGCCTCGATCATCGCCTCCGAGGACTTCGCCCGCGAGAACGACCTCCCGGTGAAGATGCGCCTCGTCTCGTACGCCTTCGCCGGCGTCGAGCCCGAGGTCATGGGCTACGGCCCGATCCCGGCCACCGAGAAGGCGCTCGCCCAGGCGGGTCTGTCCATCGAGGACATCGGCCTCTTCGAGATCAACGAGGCCTTCGCCGTCCAGGTCCTGGCCTTCCTCGAGCACTACGGCATCGCCGACGACGACGCCCGCGTCAACCAGTACGGCGGCGCCATCGCCTACGGTCACCCGCTCGCCTCCTCCGGCGTCCGTCTCATGACGCAGCTGGCCCGCCAGTTCGAGGAGAACCCGCAGGTCCGTTACGGCCTCAACACGATGTGCGTCGGCTTCGGCATGGGCGCCACCGTCATCTGGGAGAACCCCCACTGGGAGGGCAAGTGAGCACCACCGCCGAGCTTCTGAAGGGTGCGGCCGAGCTGTTCCCGGACGAGGTCGTCACCAGCGCCCACGTACGGCACTTCGAACTGCCCGCGGGTGCGGGCCGGTTCGCGCTGATCACGCTGGACAACGGCTTCGACCACACCAAGCCGACCACGTTCGGTCCGCAGTCGCTGGCCAACCTCAACACCGCGATCGACCAGGTCGAGGCCGAGGCCGCCAACGGTGAGATCGTCGGCGTCGGTATCACCGGCAAGCCGTTCATCTTCGCGGTGGGCGCCGACCTCAAGGGCGTCGAGCTGCTCAAGCAGCACTCGGACGCGCTGGCCATCGGCAAGGGCGGCCACGACGTCTTCAAGCGTCTGTCCGCGCTGGCCGTGCCGACCTTCGCGTACTACAACGGCGCGGCGATGGGCGGCGGTGTCGAGGTCGGTCTGCACTGCACATACCGCACCGTCTCCAAGGCGCTCCCCGCCTTCTCGCTGCCCGAGGTCTTCCTCGGTCTGGTCCCCGGCTGGGGCGGCTGCACGATCCTGCCGAACCTGATCGGCGCGGAGAAGGCCGTCTCGGTCATCATCGAGAACTCGCTGAACCAGAACCGCCAGCTCAAGGGCAAGCAGGTCTTCGAGCTCGGCATCGCCGACGCGATCTTCGAGGGCGCCGACTTCCTGGAGCAGTCGCTGATCTGGACCGCCTCGGTCCTCAACGGGTCGGTCACGGTGGAGCGTGCGGAGATCGACCGCGGTGAGGGCTGGGACCAGGCCGTCGCCAAGGGCCGGTTCATCGCCGACTCCAAGGTGCACGGCGCGGCCCCGGCCGCGTACCGCGCCCTGGACATCATCGAGGCGTCCAAGGACGGCGACCTGCAGAAGGGCTTCGACGCCGAGGACCAGGCCCTCGCGGACCTGATCATGGGCGGCGAGCTCCGCTCCGGCATCTACGCCTTCAACCTGGTGCAGAAGCGCGCCAAGCGCCCGGCCGGTGCCCCGGACAAGTCGCTGGCCCGCCCGGTCACCAAGGTCGGTGTCGTCGGCGCCGGTCTGATGGCCTCCCAGCTCGCACTGCTCTTCCTGCGCCGCCTCGAGGTGCCGGTCGTCCTGACCGACATCGACCAGGAGCGTGTCGACAAGGGTGTGGGCTACGTCCACGCCGAGATCGAGAAGCTGCTCGGCAAGGGCCGGATCAACCAGGACAAGGCCAACCGTCTCAAGGGCCTGGTCTCCGGTGTCCTGGACAAGGCCGAGGGCTTCGCGGACGCGGACTTCATCATCGAGGCCGTGTTCGAGGAGATGAGCGTCAAGCAGAAGGTGTTCGCGGAGGTCGAGGCGGTCGCTCCGGCGCACGCGATCCTCGCCACCAACACCTCCTCGCTGTCGGTCTCGGAGATGGCCTCCAAGCTCCAGCACCCGGAGCGCGTGGTCGGTTTCCACTTCTTCAACCCGGTCGCGATCCTCCCGCTCCTGGAGATCGTCCGCGGCGAGAAGACGGACGACGCCTCCCTCGCCACCGCGTTCGGTGTCGCGAAGAAGCTGAAGAAGACCGCGGTCCTCACGAAGGACGCCCCGGCGTTCGTCGTGAACCGCATCCTGACCCGCTTCATGGGCGAGATCCAGAACGTCATCGACGAGGGCACCTCGGTCGAGACGGCGGAGAAGGCCATCGAGCCGCTCGGTCTGCCGATGTCCCCGCTGGTCCTCCTGGAGCTCGTCGGCCCGGCCATCGGTCTGCACGTCTCCGAGACCCTGAACCGCGCCTTCCCGGAGCGCTTCACCGTCTCCCCGAACCTGGCGGCCGTGGTCAAGGCCGGCAAGCGCGGCTTCTACGTCTACGACTCCGGGAAGCCGGAGCTGGACCCCGAGGTCGCCGCGCTCCTCAAGCAGGGCGATGTCGTCCTGACCGAGGAGCAGGTCCGCGACCGTGTCCTGGACGCGGTGGCGCAGGAGATCGGCCTGATGCTGGAGGAGGGTGTCGTCGCCGAGGCGCAGGACATCGACCTCTGCCTGATCACGGGCGCGGGCTGGCCCTTCCACCTGGGCGGCATCACGCCGTACCTGGACCGTGAGGGTGTCTCGCAGCGGGTGAACGGCAAGCCGTTCCTCGCGCAGGGCGTGGCGAGCGTCCCGGCGTAACCCGCGGGCCGCGAGAGCGGCAGGCAGAACGGCCCCGGTACCAGTCTCCTGGTACCGGGGCCGTTCGCCGTGGTCGGCTCGGCAGGCGGTGCTGCTCAGACCACCGCGTGCCAGGCGCCCAGCTGGAAGCCGTCGGACGCCGTCTGCTGGCGCATGGTGAGCAGCACCGGCCCGTCGGCCACCGTCATGGCCACGAGACCTCCGTCCAGTGCCTGGGTGAGGGTGGTCGTGAGCGGGCCCTGCGGGGCGCCGGTCTCCGTCCACTTGGCGCCGGCCGTCTCCTGCTCGGCGGGGTACGCCGCGAGCGCGAGCCGCCCGTCGGCGGACTGCTGGGCCAGGACGGTGCAGTCGAAGCCGTCGATCCGGCAGGAGGCGGCCGCGAGCGGTCCCGTCCCCACGGCGTCGACGAACGGCGTCGCCTCGGGCGAGCGGCCCGGGGACCAGACGCAGACGTGCCCGTCCTTGTCGAGGTAGAAGAGCGTGACGTGTCCCGAGGGCCCGGTCACCGCCGCCAGTGTGCCGAGGGTCACGGCGGCGGGCACCACGTCCTGCCGCACGGGCTTGCCACCGGGCTCCTCCTGGACGTAGCGCAGCAGTCCCTTGGCGGTGGCCGTGTACAGCTCGACGAGGCCCTCGCCGTTGGTGACGGCGACCGGCGACGGGTCGGTGCCGCTGCCCATCAGGTCCCACCAGGGGTGCCAGCCGCCGCCCTGCTTCTGGGCCCGGACGCTGAGTCCGCCGCCGCCGTTGCGGGTGAAGACGTACGCGCGTCCCTCGGCGTCGACCGCGATGCTCGGGTTGCCGGTCCGCTTGAAGCTCTTGCCGTTGGAGTGCTGGATGGAGCGCCACTCCACGGCGGGACGACCCGTCTGGAACTGGGTGGTGTGCACCAGCTCGACGTGGTCCTCGGTGTCGGGGACGGGGCGCAGCCCCACGAGGTGGACGTAGCGGTCGGCGCCCTGTCCTACCGCCAGCACGGGCAGGAGTCCGCCGCCGCCGAGGGAGACCGCGCCGCTCCACCGGCCGTCGGTGTCCTCCGTCCAGCGCACCACCTCGCCGTCCCTGAGCAGATACGCGCTGAAGCGGCCCTCCGTGCCACGGGTGAGCCAGCCCCCGTTCAGTGTCGGGACGCTGAACGGCCCCTTCGGACGGCGGGTCGGGTCCTCGGATCGATATGCCATGGGGTCCAGCGCTCCGGTCGACAGGTCAGCATCGGAATGGGCAGGTCCGCTCGGACTGCTGTTCGTCGACTCTACTGGGTGGCGGGGACGCCCAAACGCCACCCAGCGGCTCCCGCTCAGCGCGGCAGAACGGCGATCGCCGTGGAGACCCGGCGTTCCTCCACGGGGTCGCCCACGGCCTCGCGCGGACGGTTGCGGAGCCGGCCGTCCACCACCATCGTCGTCGAACCGCCACCGTCGAGGGTGACGCCGTCCGTGGCTCCCAGGGAGCGCAGCAGAGCGGCCGCTTCCGGAAGCGTGGCCCCCTCGCTCACTCCGGGGTCGCGGCCGTCGAGCGTGACCAGGAGGACCGAGCCGTCCTCGGTGACACCGGCGAGGGTCCGGGCGGCTCGGTCCGACGAGGCGGTCCTGCCCGCGACCGTGACGCGGCCGTCGGCCAGCAACCGGGTCCCGCCTCCGACGACCGAGTCGACCGGTCCGACGAGCGTCCCGCCGTCGGGGCCGTGCATGGGCATCGACGCCTCCAGCCGCCGACCCGTGCGCGCGTGCTCCCGGAGCCAGTCGGCGCCATCGCCGATGCCGTACAGCACTCGTGCGCGCGCCGGGACGGGGCCGCCGGCCGGGGATCTCAGCCGCTGGACGGTTCCGTCCGCGGAGAGCACGGCCTCGACGCTCCCGGGTCCCCCGATCGGGGTGTCGACGCCCCACTGCGGGGTGAACTCCACGATCTCGTCGGGGACGGAGCAGAGCCCGGTGCGCGGGTCGTCGCGTACGAGGCGCCCGGCCGCGGAGAGGCGGCGGCCGTCCACTCCCCCACAGGGGCGCAGCCGGCCCGGCACCCGGTTGACGCCGTCCAGTGCCCGGCTCGCCGTGTCCTCCGCCTCGATCCGGCCCGGGGTGGAGACCTCGGTGATCCGCGCGTCCAGGAGCCCGTCGCGGTAGCCGAGGACGAGGGCTGCGCTGTCGTTGCGGGCTTCGCTGAGGACCCGGTCACCCTCCGCGTACAGGCCCGTCGGATCGCCCTCGAAGCCGCTGAACGCCTTCCCTCCGCGGATGTCGAAGTACGAGCCGTTGACCGCGGCCAGCGCTCCGCTCTGCCGCGCGGCCTCGCGTACCGTCTGCGCTGTCGCCAGCCTCCTGCCGTGCACACCGGTCAGCCGTGCCTTCGCGTCGGTCGCGACGCGCAGCACCTCGACGCGGACGGGCCCCGCCGGGCCGTCGGCGGTGAACTCCTCATGGACGACGCCGGGAGCCACCGGACGCCCGCTCGGCGTGACGGTGGGGCTCTGGAGGGCGGGGCGGTCGTCGCCGGCGTCCGTGCAGGCCCCGGCGGTCAGGAGGAGCACCGACGCGAGCACGGCGACGCGGCGCGCGGTCCTAGGCATCCGTGCGGATCGCGCCGGGCGAGTGGCTCAGGTCGCCGGTGTACACGGTGACCTCGGACCAGACGCGGTGCCCGCTCTCGTCCTCGAAGCAGCAGGAGAAGCCGTCGTAGCCGATGTGGTCGGGATCCGCCTGGTAGGTGAGGCTGCCGTCCGGGGTTCCGAGGAGCGTCCCGTGGGCGGCGAACGTGCTGCCGACGAGCCGGAGTCCGGCGGCGGGGCTGTAGTCGCCGGGGATCACGAACCGTCCGCCGGGAGGCAGCACCATGGAGCGTCCGGGCAGCCAGTGCCGACGGACCCGGTATCCGACGTGGGACACCGACATGGAGGACACCAGGCGTTCGTCCTCGGTGCGTTTGACGCCGACCACGATCCGCGGGAGCAGATACGAGCCCTCGGCCGCGTCCTCCGAGATCCTGGCCACCAGGGTCGCGGCGCGCGGCTCGGCGCCGGAGGCGTACGTCGCGTAGCGCCCGTTGCCCAGTTTGCCGAGGCCCTTGTGCGTGACGACGCTCGTGACGCCCTCGAAGACGTCTCCGAGCAGGTAGCCGTAGGTCCGGAACGGCGCGTCCTGCGGCGTGATCGACAGCGTCAGCGAGAACGTCTGTCCCGGGACGAGCGGCAGCTGCGGGTCGGCGTCGGAGAAGAGTTCCAGACGGCCGCCGTGCCGGGGGCTCTCCGGATGGCTCACCCAGGCCTGGGCCAGCGGGTACCAGTCACTCATCGCACGACCTCACTCACGCGGGACTTGGTCAGGTACTCGAAGACGTCGTCGGGCAGCCAGGTGACCTCCTGCTCCGGGATGTGCGCGTCCAGGTTGCGGAAGTAGTCCGGGAGGAGCAGACCCTGGGCGTACATCTCACGGGCGACGAACCGGGCGCACTCCAGGGCGCCGTGGGGGCGCACATGGCTGTTGTCCTCGACCCCGTCGGGATAGTTGGGGTGCTCCCCCGGCCGGAGGTACAGGAAGACGTTCTTGCTCTCCTCCGGGCCGAGTCGCTCCCACCAGGAGCAGGTGAACTCGTGCAGGTCGACGAGTGGTGTGGAGGTCGCCTGCGCGAGTTCCCGGATGGCCTGCGGATAGACGCCGAGACTGCGCCGCATGTTGCCGAAGGCATCGAACACGCGCCGTTCCACTCCGGGAACGAGAACCGGATGCGCGCCCCGGGACCGGGCCCCGCTGACGTACTTCTTCAGATAGAACTGGAAGTCGGAGAACGGCGCGCTGAAGCGACCGTCCTCGGCCCGCATGTCGTTGTGTCCGAAGGAGACGAGCAGCAGATCGCCGGGGGCGATGTTCTCCAGGATCCAGTCGAGGCGTCCGCGCTCGTAGAAGCTGCGCGAACTCGCCCCGGCGCGGGCCGCGTTGATGACTTCGGCGCCCGGTGTGAACAGGTGGAGCGCCTGTCCCCAGCCGGCCATCGGGGCCATGCTCATCTGCCGCGTGCAGGCACCTGAGCCTCCCGCGATGAAGATTCTCCTCATCCGTCCGTCCATCCCTGTCCGTCCTGCCGCTTCATGGAATCAGCACCCCGCGATGGAGGTCGTCGAACGCCGGATCCGCGACCTCGGCGGGGTCCAGCGTCTCGATCACCCGGTAGGCGCGCTCACAGTTCGAGGTGTCACGGAGCACGAAGAACTCCTCGGCGCGCCGCTGGTACACCTCTTCGACCTCGAAGTTCCGCTCGATGGAACGGATGATCTCCTCGACCGCCTGGTCGACGGTGCCGCATGCCGGTCCGAACCCGTCCCGGGCGAGGTCGAAGTAACCGCGCTTGTAGTGCTTGCTGTAGAACTGCTCGTCGTCGAAGTTCGTGTAGACGATGGGTTTGCCCATGTAGGCGACGTCGAAGAACACGGACGAGTAGTCGGTCACCAGCATCGAGCACTCCCGCATGGCGAGCTGGACGTCCCGGCCCGTCGTGGAGACCGTGATCGACGGGTGGTCGATCTTGAAGTGCTTGAGGTACGGCCTGATCTCGTAGTGCGGCATGAACTCCAGCTCGACGCCGTGGTGTTCGAGCGTGGCAAGGAGCCGGTCGTCACGCAGCAGCGAGGAGAAGAAGCGGTAGTACTCGGAGGCGACGAAAGGCATCTCCGGCTTGGCGGCCTTGTTGTAGGAGGGCGCGACGATGTCACGGCGCCACGTCGGCATGACAAGGACGCGGCGCGGCCCGTTCACCCGCTCCAGGGCGTCGAAGCGCGGCAGTCCGGTGGCGGCGACGCGCTCGTATCCGTATCCGCAGTGCTCGGCGTAGTACGCGCGCTCGCTGCGGCCCGTGGTGAGCACCATGTCGACGTTCGTGGCCTGGGCGTGGATCGACGCGACGACGTCGTTGTACACGACACCGTGCTGGAGGAAGACCCGCTTGTAGCGCAGCAGATCGCCGTACCCCCGCAGGAAGGCCCGCTTGTTCAGCCCGGGGAAGCCGAGGTACGCCTCCAGGTCGTAGGCGTTGATCAGCCGCTCCGCGTGCAGCAGATAGGCCCGGTGTCGCCAGGACAGCCGGTCGATGACCTGCCCGTGGCGGGCGACCTTGTCCCAGTCCGGGGAGTCCCCGTTGATGGAGTAGTAGACCTTGCGTTCGGGGTGGTGCTGCCGGATCCACTTGAACAGGTGGTAGCTGTTGTCCTGCGCGGTGTCCTCGCGCTCCCCGATGATCCAGATGCCACGCCGGTGCAGGACCGGGTACGTGAGCCAGTACAACAGGCGGGTGCGCCAGCCGTCGCGGCCGGGCAGGGATGCCCGCAACTCCTGCCGGAAGCGGCGGAACCGGTCCCCCAGCCGGGCGGCGAACCCGCGCACCCAGCGGACGGAAGCCGTTTCGTCCCCGTCGATGGTCAGCACGAAGCGCCGCCGGCCGCGGGTGTGCGTGCCCTTGAAGCGGTGCAGCATCTGGCGGGTGGACAGGGGGATGTCGTGGTGCCGGTCGTCCGCGTGGATACGGATCGCGAGGCTCAGCTCGGCGTTGGCGAGCGCGTCGAGCGACTCCTGCCGGACCACCGCGCGCCAGCCGGAGAACCAGTCCTGGTCCTTGCGGGTACGCCAGCGGTCCCGCCGGTAGACCTGTGTCACGGCGGCCGTGGCCTCGCGCTCCCCGTCGCTGAGCACCAGCTCGATGCGGTTGGTGAACAGCGCGTCGATGTCCGTCGACGAGAAGACCAGCAGACCCTCGAACTCGATCTCCCCGCCGGACCAGCTGAAGGTCTCGAGCACGACGCCGGTCCTCGGGACACGCAGCAGAGAGGTCTCGACCGAGTCGACCGCGAGCCGTCGGAAGACGCCCTCGTCGTCGATGTGCAGTGTCGGAAGGTACGCCTGCTTGCTCAGCGGCTCCGCGAACAGTTCGACGTTGCCGGTGACGATCGCGTGATGCTGGAGTCGGGCCAGGGGCTGGACGGCGTACTGGAGGATCAGCTCGTCGGGCACCTGCGTGTAGATCGAGTGGAGCATGGGGAAGACCGCGCCGATCTCCGGCTTGCTCATGATCCGGTGCATGTTGCGCACATACGGCTGGAGCGTGCGGACCACGAAACGCTGGGCCAGCCGGACCGTGCGTTCGGACGCGCCGTGCACCGCCTTCAGTACGTGCGCGGCGAGCCGGACCAGTTCCTGGGTCTTGACGGGGTCGTTCCAGGGGCGGTCGAAGAGCGAGTCCTCCTGCTGCTCGTCGCGCGCGTAGAAGCGGGCGCCACGGGCCACCGCGAGGCGGCGACTGCGCAGGATGGCCGGAACGGTGAACCAGTCGTCCTCGAAGCCGGGCCCATGACCGCAGCGGAAGTGGCGGTCGCGTACGTACGAGGTCTTGAAGAGCTTCCCGCCGAGTGCGGTGGAGAAGACGAGGTAGGGCGCGTCGTCGAGACGGTGCACCGGCGCGGTCTCCTCGAAGTACCGGCGCCAGGGCGCGTCGTCGGTGCGTCGCGGGCCGGGGAAGTTGTCCTCCTCTCCGACGACGACGTCGACGCCGCCCGGGACCTTGCGCGCCGCCGCGAGCAGCCGTGCGAGCGCGGACTCGCCGAGGATGTCCCGGGCGCGCGCGAACATCACGTACGGCGCGGTGACGTACCGCAGGCCGTGGTCGAAGGAGGAGCGCAAGCCGAGGACGGCCTGGGTGAGGACGCTCGCGTTGGGGTAGTACGCCGCGAAGGCGGCCAGCCGTCGGGCGGTGGCATCGCTCGATCCGTCGTCGACGAGGACGACCTGGGTCCCGGCGAATCCGGCCTGGGCGGCCAGCGAGGAGAGGAACTCCCCGATGTTGTACTCGTCGTTGCGGCAGTGGACCACGATCGCCGCCGACCAGCTGTTCGGCGGCGCCACGGGCTCGGGCGCGGTGGTGCCCTGCCACCACAGCCAGGAGGTGTCGCGCGGTTCGGCCTTCTTCTGGGCCGCGCTGGTCTCCGGGCGGAGGCCGAGGTTGCCGCTGACGGTCTCGTAGAACTCGTGGACCCCGGCCCCGCCGGTGTACCGCAGCTCGGTCACGTCGATGTGGGGGACGGCGAGGGCGGTCGAGGCGCGCTCGCCGTCGTGACGGAGCTGGACGAAGAAGTTCCAGTGGCCCGCGCGGTCGGCCCGTCCCAGGGTGTCGGCGAGATCGACGGTGGCGTGGTAGCGGATCCACTGGTCGTCGATCTCGACGCCCGAGACGGGGAAGCGGTGGTCGGCCTTGGTGCTCCGACGGCGCAGCACCGCCAGGAGCTCGACCTTGTCCCCAGGGTCGATCCGGCCGAACTGGTTGCGTATCGCGCCGGCGATGTGCAGCCGGTCGCCGTGGATCTCGACCCGGGACGCCTCGTTGTAGAGCCGGGCGTCGGCCAGCTTGGTGCCGGTCAGTTCCAGTTCGGTGACGTCGAGGAACATCTCCGCGCCGGGTCTGCCGAGCAGTGAGCCGGACCAGTACACACGGCCGTCGCGCTCGACGATGTCGGAGCTGATCACGCTGCGGCGGCGCATGAAGTCCGCGGCGGAGATGGCGATGTCGACCCGGTCGTGCATGAGCCCGAAGGCGCGGACGCGCTCCATGGGGCCGCACAGCTCGTAGGCGCGCTCGTCCAGGGCGTGCAGATAGGGGGCGACGGTCCGCACGAAGGCGCTGCGGTACGCCTGGTCGCCGGTACGGAGCTCGGAGGTGTAGAGGCGCAGGTCGTGGGAGAGGAACTTGGCACCCTTGTGGGCGAGCAGGTCCGGGCGGCCGACGGCGGTCAGGAACCGGTCGGTGTACCGGTGGACCAGGACGCGGTCGCTGATGCTGCGCCGCTCGTGGCGCCGGTTCGTGATGGACGGCTGGTCCGTGTCGCGATCCCACATCCACCGGTAGACCGGGGTGGTGAGGAGCGTGAGCGAGCGCGCGTGGAAGTTGGCGACCGTCGAGAAGTAGGTGTCCTCGAAGAAGACGCCTTCGGGGAAGCGGATGCCGAAGTCGTCGAGGAAGGCGCGACTGTAGAGCTTTCCGGCGGCGATCGGGTCGTCGAACAGCTCCGGCACGGCCCCGAGGCCACCGGTGGTCCGGTCGACCGCGTAGAGCTGCGGCTGCCAGACGGTGTTCTCGTCCTTGACCGGATTGATGCGCAGCACACGGCCCGCGGTGACCTCCGATCCGGTGGTGAGGGCGGAGGCGAGCAGTTCCTCGACGGCCTTGAGCGGCAGCTCGTCGTCGGCGTCGAGGAACATCACGTACTGGCCGGAGGCGGCGTCGATGCCGTTGTTGCGGGGCGCTCCGCAGCCCCCGCTGTTCTGCGGTCGCTCGATGACACGGACGCGACGGTCCGCGGCGGCGAACTGACGGGCCACCAGGAGCGAGCCGTCGGCGGAGCAGTCGTCGACGACGAGAACCTCGACCGCGCGGTGGGTCTGGGCGAGTGCGGACTGCAGCGCCCGGGCGAGCGTGGCGCTCGCGTTGTACACCGGGACGACGATGCTGACGAGGTACCGGGGGGCGTTGAGCGGGTGGTTCATCTGCTGTGCCGCTCCTCTTCGGCGCGACCGTACCGGGCAGAGGGCTGCGCCGGGATGTGCGTGATCCGGTGGAGCTGCATGGTGTCGTGAGGGCGGGATCCGCGCAGGTCGTCGTAGGGACGGGGGTACGGCTGGAATCCCGGGTCCTCGTCGGGCTCCGGTGCGGGGAACCGCTGGTCGGCGAGGAGCGCGGTGGCGGCCTGCGCGGTGGAGACGGCGTCGGCGTCGACGGGGTCGTATCCGCGGCGGCGGTGGCGGCCGGCCTGGAGATGCGGGGCGATGGAACCGGCCCGGGTCGGCACGTTCTCGGGGGCGAGGCGCTCCATGGTGCGGGTGAAGTCGCGGGTGGAGAGCCAGAACTTGAACATGATGACGAGCTCGAAGGCGCCCATCAGCACCGCGGAGACAGCGGTGGTCAGGAGTACGTGGCCGATCAGCGGGCCGACGATGAAGATGAACATCTGGAACTCGATGCCGCTGATCAGATGCGGCCGGATCCGGCTGCGCAGCAGGGCGTGACGGACGCGCGCGTACCAGGGGAAGCTCTTGCGGAACCCCTGGTGCAGGTCGATGACCTCGGAGTGTCCCGTCTCCGCGGCCGCCGCCTTGTGGACGTCGGCCTCCATCAGCGGATTCTCGCGCAGCAGGTCCTCCATGAAGACGACCTTCTGGTCCTCCTCCCGGACCCCCGCCTCGGCCTGCCGGGCGAGGGTGACGGCCTCGATCTTGGACCGCATGGACATGCGCATCTTGTAGATCTGGAGGGCGTCGACGTAGCGGAGCATGTCGAGGAAGACGACGACGAGGGCGGCGAGGAGGTAGATGGGCTTGTCCGTGCGGAGGAACTGACCGCCCATCAGGGCCAGGGCGCAGAACAGGACGCGGATGCGGTCGAAGACGTAGTCGAGCCAGCCGCCGAAGACGGAGCCGTTGCCCTTGAGCCGGGCGAGCTTTCCGTCGATGCAGTCGAGGATGAAGCTGATGTGGTAGAGCCCGGCGCCGATGGCGAGTGACGTGTAGTCGCCCTTGAGGAAGAGGGCCGCCGAGCCGAGTCCCACGAACAGCGCGGCCCAGGTGACCCGGTTCGGCGTGATGAAGTTGAACCGGGCGAACCAGCAGACCAGACGCGTCGCGACGGGGTCCACGAGGAGGACCGTCCACCAGGCGTCGCGCTTCTTGCACGTCAGCTTCTGGACGGCTCTGACTGAGAGCTTGTGCATGGTCCCTCGTGCTAGGCGTGGAATGTCTGAAGCGTCAGAACCCCCGTTGGTTCACACGCCTGAGCCCCGTCGAGAGGGCCGGGTACTTCGCATCCACAGAACTTTCACCTGTGGTTCACATAAAGACCCTGGACGACCCTAGCAAACGTGATCGACGATCTCGCGTTCGATTTCTGTTGTCCGGGACACGCTCAGAGCGCCTCCAACGGGCCGAACTCCAGGCCCTGTACGCCCCTGCGCTGCCGGGACACACGCGGGGCCCCGTCCTCTCCGACTATGACGATCACCACACGTCCGAGACCGTCGAGCGCGACGGCGGGCGGGACGAGGGACCTGCCGCCCTGTGGCGACCACCACACACCCAGGTCGGGGCGGCCGTCCGCGTGGGCCCCGACCGCGGTCACACCGTCGTGCCCCGCGCGGACCAGCACCGTACAGCTCCAGGCGTCGACGTCGGCGCCCGCGACGCCCGCGACCGGCCCGCTTCCGTCGGCGCCGCCCAGGCCGATCGGCGCGGGCGCGCCCGGCTGCCAGACGCAGACCTCGTTGGTCGCCGCGTACCGGAAGCGCAGCGACCCCGCTTCGGGCGCCGCCGACAGGCTGCCGGGCACGGCGCTCACCGGGATGTCGTCGAACTCCGCCCACGTCCGGGAGGCGCGATCGTAGTGCCAGTGCACCGCGGCCACGCCCTCGCGCCTGCGGGCCACCAGCTCGACACCGCCGTCCCAGCCGGGGAACACGGCCAGCTCGTCCGCCACCCGGCAGCCCCTGAGGTGCTGCCAGGCGGACCAGTGACCGTTCGCGTCCTGCCGTCGGGTGCTGATGCTCGCCCCGACGTTGCGCACGAAGACATGGAGCGTGCCGTCACCGTCGAACGCGGCCACCGGGAACCCGACCCGGCGCGCCTTGTGCCACTCACGCGCGTTGGGGTTGCCCAGCTCCGCCCACGGGCCGAGCGCGCGCCCGCTCTGGTACTGGACGGCCGTCACCACCTCCAGCGCGCCCTCGTCCTCCTCCGCGCCCTCGGTACGGCGCAGCCCGAAGAGCCGTACATAGCCGTCGGCACCCTGCAGCACGGTGAGTCCCGGCATGAGTTCGGGCGTCTCCAGCAGCACGGGGCCGGTCCACCGCGGGCCGCCCGAGGCGACCTCGGTCCAGCGCAGCACACCCGCGGCGGAGAGCAGATGGAGGGAGAGCCGGCCGTCCGCGCCCCTGGTGAGCCAGTGGGCCGGGCGGGGGTAACGGGACGCGAGGTCGAGCGGGGTCCCCGGGTCGGCGGCCGCCCGACGGCACTCCACGAACACCGGTCTTCCGGTGCGGTGCTGATACCAGCGCGCCGCGCGTACCGCCGCCCGGGCGGCACGGCCGCGCGCGGGCGGCTCGACGACGGCGAACTTCCGGCCCCCGCGAGGACCGTCCTCGTCCACGGCCGTACTCGCGGGATCGGGGTCCAGCGTGGCCACTCGCGTCGGCCCGAGTTCGAGGAAGACCTCGCGGAGCGAGGCGTCGACGTCCTTGTCCCGGACGCGCAGGACGCGGGGCTCACCCGCGATCCGGTGCCCCCGCTGCCGCGCCTCGGCCAGGGCGCGCCCGAGCGCTTCGGACTCCCCGTCCGCTCCGGCCTGGAGACAGACCACGGCGATCGGGGCACCGGGAGGTTCCGTGCCGACCAGCGCGATCGCGTCGGCAGGCGTGGCGACGACGACGGCGAGGAATCCCGCGGATCGGGACGGATGGGGGCCGTCGGGCCGTTCGGTGACGGACGGGGAATCACCGGCCGGACGACTCGTCCGCGTACGGCGCCCGGCTCTTCGCACCACGCCCTCCCCCTCTCCCCGGAACCGTGGTTCGACCGTGGTTCACACCAGGTTCATCAACGCTCGATCGAGTAGACGATAAACGTTTCTCTGTTCGAGTGGAAAATCCGGGATGACCCGAAGTCATACACCAGTACGAGGTCGGCCTATAATTCACGCTTCACAGGAGCTTGAGCTGATCCTGATGCCCCGGGGGGGTGCCGGGTCGCCGTAACCCGCAGCGGGTTCAGAATTCGAGGATGCACGCGCGATGAGTCAGGACATACGTACGCCGGACGCCGGAACCGACGGGACCTCCGGCGGCCGCTCCCGCAAGGCACCCCGGCGCAAGCGCAGGACCGGGCGGATCGTCCTGCTGGTGCTGCTCGTTCTCGTGCTGGCCGCGGGCGGAACCGCGTACTGGATGTACAGCAGCCTCGACGGCAACATCAAGGCCGTCGACGTCGACAAGGCGCTCGGCGACGACCGCCCGCAGAAGCTGCCCACCACCGGACAGAACCTGCTGGTCCTCGGTTCCGACTCGCGCGCCGGGGACAACGCGGACCTGGACGGCGGGAAGGTCAGCGGCGCCCGCTCGGACACCGCCCTGGTGGTCCACATACCGGAGGGCCGCACCCAGGCGGTCGCGGTCAGCATCCCCCGCGACACCCTCGTCACCCGGCCCGAGTGCCAGAAGTCCGGAGGCGGCACGGCGCCCGCCGCGCAGCGCGTGATGTTCAACTCCGTGTTCGCGCAGTACGGACCGGCCTGTGTGATGAAGACCGTCGAGAAGATGAGCGGCGTACGGCTCGACCACTACCTGGAGATCGACTTCGCGGGCTTCAAGGACCTGGTCGACGCCATCGGCGGCGTCACCGTCGACATCGACGAGCCCATCAAGGACGGCGCTGCGGGCCTCGATCTCGCCGCCGGCCCGCAGCGGCTCGACGGCACGCAGTCCCTGGCCTTCGTACGGACGCGGTACGGCGTCGGCGACGGCAGCGACCTCGGCCGCATCGGCAACCAGCAGAAGTTCCTCACCGCGCTCCTCACCGAGGTCCGCAAGCAGGATCTGCTGAGCAGCCCCACCAAGACCTACGAGGTCGCCGACTCGGCGACCAAGGCGCTGACCACCGACTCCGGGCTCGCCTCGCTCACCGCGCTCAGCGAGTTCGCCCGGTCCCTCAACGGCGTCGACCCGAGCAGCATGGAGACCATCATGCTGCCGGTCGCGTACGACAAGAAGGACCCGAACCGGGTCGTCGCGTACGAGCCCAACGCCTCCCGGCTGTGGAAGGCCATCCGCGAGGACACCCGGATCCCCGAGTCGGCGAAGAAGTCACCCGCCACCGGCGGCTGACGCAGCGGCACACACGACGCACGGAAGGGGTGTGAACCGTCCTCCCACCGGTTCGCACCCCTTCCGCCGTCACGGCACGTGGGTACGGCGCGTCAGTACAGCGCGTTCTGCCCCGCCTTGCCCAGGCGGCTGTGGGAGCGGCCGTACAGGAAGTACACGACGATGCCGACGGCCATCCAGACCGCGAAGCGGAACCAGGTCTCGCCCGGCAGGTTGAGCATCAGCCAGACCGAGGCGGCGATGGAGAGGATGGGGAGGAACGGCACCCACGGCGTACGGAAGGCACGGTGCAGGTCGGGGCGCGTGCGGCGGAGCACCATCACACCGATGGCGACGACGACGAAGGCGAAGAGCGTGCCGATGTTCACCAGGGTCGCCAGCTCGTTGATGCTGGTGAAGCCGGCCACGATCGCGATGACGACGCCGAGCAGGATGGTCGGGCGGTACGGGGTCCGGAACCGCGGGTGCGTGACGGAGAAGAAGCGCGGCAGCAGCCCGTCGCGGCTCATCGCGAAGAAGACGCGCGTCTGGCCGAGCAGGAGGATCAGACAGACGGTCGTGAGACCGACGGCGGCGCCGAAGCTGATCACACCCGCGTAGAAGGGGTGTCCGACCGCCTTGAAGGCGTCGGCGAGCGGTGCGCTGACGGAGAGTTCCGTGTAGTGCTGCATGCCGGTCACGACCAGGGCCACGGCGACGTAGAGCACGGTGCAGATGAACAGCGAGCCCAGGATGCCGCGCGGCATGTCGCGCTGCGGAAGCTTCGTCTCCTCGGCGGCGGTGGCGACCACGTCGAAGCCGATGAAGGCGAAGAAGACGACGGAGGCGGCGGTGAAGATGCCCATGACGCCGAAGTTGGTGGGCTCGTACCCGAAGATCGTCTGGACCAGCGGGGCGTCCCAGGCGGAGCCTCCGCCGGGCGGGGTGACCGCGTCGGGGATGAAGGGGTCGTAGTTGTCGCCCACGATGAAGAAGAGACCCGCGATGATCACGATCATGACGACCGTGACCTTGATGGCCACGACGATCGCGGTGATGCGGGCGGAGAGCTTCATGCCGAGGACGAGGACCACGGTCAGCACCAGGACCAGCAGGAAGGCCAGGATGTCGAAGGTACCGCCCGCCGCGTCGGGCCCTTCCAGCGCGGCCGGCAGATGCCAGTCCACGTTGTCCATCAGGGACCGTACGTAGCCGGACCAGCCCACCGCGACGACGGCCGTGCCGAGCGCGAACTCCAGGACGAGGTCCCAGCCGATGATCCAGGCCGGCAGTTCGCCGATCGAGGCGTACGCGAAGGTGTACGCCGATCCGGCGACGGGGACCGTCGAGGCGAACTCGGCGTAGCACAGGGCAGCGAGCGCGCAGACGATGCCGGCGGCGACGAAGGCCAGGGCCGTGGCGGGACCGGCGTTCTCCTTGGCCACCTTGCCGGTGAGCACGAAGATGCCGGTGCCGATGATGACGCCGACGCCGAACACCATCAGGTCCCAGGCGGAGAGCGACTTCCTGAGCGCGTGCTCGGGCTCTTCGGTGTCCCGGATCGACTGCTCGACCGTCTTCGTCCGGAACATCCCGGAACTGGCTCGTGGTGGTTGCTGGTCCGTACTCACCGTCGTACCTCCGTACCGTCGGTCCCGACACCCATGATCGAGACCCCGAAGGGGTAGCGCCTGTCGAGGCAACAGGTTTCACACGAACGGGCCGGTCGGCAACCCCGCGGGGTGGTCCGACCGGCCCAATGTCGACGGTGTGACGGAGGTCAGTCGCGGACGGGCTCCACGGCTCGGCCGCTGTCCTCGTACCTGCCGTCCAGACGCGAGACGAGGCCGGTGACCTGACGGGCGATGTCCGGGGCCGTCAGACCGATCTCCGCCATCACCTCGGCGCGGGAGGCGTGGTCGAGGAAGCGCGGCGGGATGCCGAAGTCGCGCAGCGGCACGTCCACGCCGGCGTCGCGCAGGGCCTGCGAGACGGCCGAGCCGACACCGCCCACCCGGCTGTTGTCCTCGACGGTGACGACGACCCGGTGCTGCTCGGCGAGCGGGGCGAGCGCCTCGTCGACCGGCTTGACCCAGCGGGGGTCGACGACGGTCGTGGAGATGCCCTGCTTGTCGAGCAGGTCGGCGATCTCCAGGCACATCGGCGCGAGCGCGCCGACGGAGACCAGGAGGACGTCGGGCGTGTCGGTACCCGGCTCGCGGAGCACGTCCATGCCGCCGACGCGGCGCAGGGCCGGTACGGCGGGGCCGACGGCGCCCTTGGAGAAGCGGACGACGGTCGGCGCGTCGGTGACGTCGACGGCCTCGCGCAGCTGGGCGCGGACCTGGTCGGCGTCGCGCGGCGCGGCGAGCCGCAGACCGGGGACGACCTGGAGGATCGACATGTCCCACATGCCGTTGTGGGAGGCGCCGTCGGTGCCGGTGACGCCGGCCCGGTCCAGGACGAACGTGACACCGCACTTGTGCAGGGCCACGTCCATCAGGACCTGGTCGAAGGCGCGGTTGAGGAACGTCGCGTAGACCGCGAAGACGGGGTGGAGGCCGCCGGTGGCGAGGCCGGCCGCGGAGACCGCGCCGTGCTGCTCGGCGATGCCGACGTCGTACACCCGCTCGGGGAAGGCCTTGGCGAACTTGTCGAGGCCGACGGGCTGGAGCATGGCCGCGGTGATGGCGACGATGTCCTGGCGCTCCTTGCCGAGCTCGACCATCTCCTGGGCGAAGACGCCGGTCCAGTCGGCGCCGGAGGAGGCGATCGGCAGACCGGTGTCGGGGTGGATCTTGCCGACGGCGTGGAAGCGGTCGGCCTCGTCCTGGAGCGCGGGCTGGTAGCCGCGGCCCTTCTCGGTGAGGCAGTGGACGATGACCGGGCCGCCGAAGCGCTTGGCGCGCGTCAGGGCGGACTCCAGCGCCTCGATGTCGTGGCCGTCGATGGGACCGACGTACTTCAGGCCGAGGTCCTCGAACATGCCCTGCGGGGCGATGAAGTCCTTCAGGCCCTTCTTCGCGCCGTGCAGCGTCTCGTAGAGCGGCTTCCCGACGACGGGGGTGCGCTCCAGGATGTCCTTGCCGCGGGCGAGGAAGCGCTCGTAGCCGTCGGTCGTACGGAGCGTGGCCAGGTGGTTGGCGAGGCCGCCGATCGTGGGCGCGTACGAGCGCTCGTTGTCGTTCACGACGATGACGAGCGGGCGGTCCTTGGCGGCGGCGATGTTGTTCAGCGCCTCCCAGGCCATGCCGCCGGTGAGGGCTCCGTCCCCGATGACGGCGACGACGTGGTCGTCCTTCTTCAGCACCTCGTTGGCCTTGGCCAGGCCGTCGGCCCAGCCGAGGACCGTGGAGGCGTGCGAGTTCTCGATCACGTCGTGCTCGGACTCCGCCTGCGAGGGGTAGCCGGACAGACCGCCCTTCATCTTCAGTTTCGAGAAGTCCTGACGGCCGGTGAGCAGCTTGTGGACGTAGCTCTGGTGGCCGGTGTCGAAGAGGACCTTGTCCTTCGGGGAGTCGAAGACACGGTGCAGGGCGATGGTCAGCTCGACCACGCCGAGGTTCGGGCCGAGGTGGCCCCCGGTCTTGGAGACGGCGTCCACGAGAAACGTCCGGATCTCCTCGGCCAGCTGGTCCAGCTGTTCCGGGGAGAGCCGGTCCAGATCGCGCGGTCCCCTGATACGGGTCAGCAATGCCACCCGTGCCTCCTTGCCATTGAGCTGGTCGAGCTTGCCGATTTGTCGAGTCTAATGTTCCGCCCCCGGCCTTGGTCATCGGGCGGCAGGTTGTGCGTCACGCTGATGGCCGACACACCGCTGAGCCTACGGGCGGTGTACAGGGCCAGACGCAGCAGTGCCCGGCACCGGTTCTCCGGTGCCGGACACTGTGGGCTTGGTAACGCCGAAACGTTACGCGCGGCCTGCGGTCTTCTGCGTACGACGCGAGACCGAGTCGATCACGACGGCGGCGAGGAGCACCGCGCCGGTGATCATGTTCTGGATGGAGTTGGACATACCGATCATGTTCAGCCCCTGCTGGATCGACTGGATCACGATCATCCCCAGGAGTGCCGACCAGACCTTGCCCCGGCCGCCGAAGAGGCTGGTGCCACCGATGACAGCGGCCGCGATGACCAGCATCAGCGTGTTGCCGCCACCCAGGCTCTTGGTAGCGCCGCCGGAGAGGCTCGCGATGAAGAGCCCGCCGAAGGCAGCGAGAGTGCCGGAGATCGCGAAGACTGCGATACGAACACCATCGACGTTGATACCCGCTCGGCGGGCGGCCTCGGCGTTGCCGCCGACCGCGAAGACCTTGCGGCCGAAGAGGGTGCGACGGGCGACAAAGTCCGCGAGCACCAGCACCGCCAGGAAGAGGACCAGGGCGAGCGGCAGGCCGCGGGCGCCCTCGGGCTCGTTCATGACGAAGGCGACGACGAAGACGAGGACCGCGACGACGGCCGTGCGCAGCACGATCTCGCTGACCGGCCGGGAGGGCAGGAGCGCTGCCTTGCGGCGGCTGCTGTCCCGCAGAAGCGAACCGAGGTAGACGAGGACCGCGACCATTGCGAGGCCGTAGGCGGCGGCCTTGTCGGCGAAGAAGTAGTTGGTGAGGTTCTCCACCACACTGCCCGAGGGCGTGTTGATGGAGCCCTCGCCGCCCATCAGCCACTCCTGGAAGCCCATCCAGCCGAGGAAGCCGGCGAGGGTGACCACGAAGGCCGGGACGCCGATCTTGGCGAAGAAGAAGCCGTGCAGCGCACCGATGAGCGTGCCCGTGAGTACGGCCAGCACGATGGCGAGCCACTCGTTCATGCCGTTGCTGACCTGGAAGCCGGCCCAGACCGCCGCGCCGACACCGGCCACCGAGCCCAACGACAGGTCGATCTCGCCCAGGAGGAGGACGAAGACGATGCCGACGGCCATGATGCCGAGGCCGGACGAGTAGACCGCGATGTTGGCGACGGAGCTCGCGGAGAGGAAGTTGCTGTTCTGGACCTGGAAGACGATCGCGATGACGATCAGGCCCAGGACGACGGGCAGGGAGCCCAGCTCGCCGCCGCGGATCTTGCGGCTGAACTCGGTCCAGTAACCCTTCATGCCCTCTTCGCGGACCAGCAGGCGCGGGTCGACGGCGGGGATCGGGGCGGCGGAGGCCGCCGGGGCCTCCGGGGAGCGGGGCTGGGGGGTCTTGGCGAGGTCGCTCACTTCGCGTCCTCCTTCGTGGCCTGGCGCGCCTGGCGACGGGTCACGGCGTTGTCCGTGGCACCCGTGATGGCCGCGATGATCGTCTCGTGGCTGGTCTCGGCGACGGGGAAGTCGCCGTTGTTGCGGCCCAGGCGCAGGACCGCGACGCGGTCCGCGACGGCGCGGACGTCGGCCATGTTGTGGCTGATGAGGATGACTCCGTGGCCGCGCTCGCGCAGCCGCTCCACGAGGTCGAGCACCTGTGCGGTCTGCTCGACGCCCAGGGCGGCGGTGGGCTCGTCCAGGATGACGATCTTCGGGTCGCCGATCAGGGCGCGGGCGATGGCCACGACCTGACGCTGACCGCCGGAGAGCGCCGCGACCGGGATGCGCACGCTCGGGATCCGGATGGACAGGGTGTCGAGGAGTTCCTTGGCGCGCTTCTCCATGGCGATCTCGTCGAGGACGGAGCCGGAGCTCAGCTCGCTGCCGAGGAAGAGGTTGGCGACGACGTCGAGGTTGTCGCAGAGCGCCAGGTCCTGGTAGACGGTGGCGACCCCGAGGTTCTGGGCGTCGTGCGGCCTGGTGATCTGGACGGGGCGGCCGTCCCACTCGATGACGCCCTCGTCGATCGGGTGAACACCCGAGATCGTCTTGACGAGGGTCGACTTGCCGGCGCCGTTGTCGCCGACCAGGGCGACGACCTCACCGGCGTGGATCTCCAGTTCTACGTCGGTGAGCACCTGGACGGCGCCGAACCGCTTGGAGATTCCGCGCAACGCCAGCACGGGCGTAGCGGACACGTGAATCATCTCCTTCGCCGCCTGACCGGCGGGGATGGTGGTGCGAGAGAGCACAGAGGGGGGCTGTGAGGGGCTGTGAGAGGAGTCCGGCGCCCCCCCCCCCGCTTGCGGGGCGTTGAACGGGGCGGGGGCGCCGGACCGGACCGGGGGCCGTTCGGAGGAGGTCAGTGGGTCCGAAGGGCGTTCCGGCAGCGGGTGTTACTTGATGCCCGCCGCGTCGCAGGCCGCCTTGTACTCGCCGGCGCAGAGGGCCGCGGCCTCGTAGACGCCGTCGGCGATGATCGTGGAGCCGATGTTCTCCTTGGTCACGACCTGCGCGTCGTACAGCTTCGCCGGGATGTCCTTGAACTCACCGGTGAGGCTGGTGACCTTGGTGGGGACCAGGTCGTCGATCTTCTCGCCCTTGAGCAGGCGGACGGCGATCTCGGCGGTGGTCTCGGCCTCGGGCTTGATCTGCTTGTAGATCGTGAAGGCCTGGTCGCCCTTCAGGATGCGCTGCAGACCGGCGAGCTCGGCGTCCTGGCCGCCGACCGGGACCTTGATGCCCTGCTTGGAGAGGGCGGTGATGATGCCGCCGGCCATGCCGTCGTTGGCCGAGTAGACGCCCTGGAAGCCGTCCTTGCCCAGCGAGTCGATGGCGGCACCCATCTTCTTGTTGGCCTCGTCGGGGGACCAGTCCGGGATGTCCTGCTCGTAGACGACCTTCTTGACGGCCGAGTCGAGGACGCTGTGGGCGCCCTTCTTGAACAGCGGGGCGTTCGGGTCGGTCGGCGAGCCGTTGATCATGACAACGTTGGCGTCCTTCGCACCGTCGCCGAGCGCCTTGACCAGGCCCTCGCCCTGCAGACGGCCGATCTTCTCGTTGTCGTAGCTGACGTACGCGGAGATCGGGCCCTCGGCCAGGCGGTCGTACGCGACGACGGAGACGCCCTGCTCCTTGGCGTGCTGGACCCAGGACTTGGTGGCCTTGTAATCGACCGAGTCCAGGATGATGACCTTCACACCCTGGGTGACCAGCGCGTCGAACTGCTTCTTCTGCGTCTCGGTGTCCTGCGCGGCGTTGTTGTACTTGACCTCGCAGTCCGAGCAGAGGGCCTTGATCTTCGCCTCGATGATCGGGCGGTCGAAGGTCTCGTAACGCGTGGTCTTGTTCTCCGGCAGCAGCAGACCGATGGTCTTGCCGTCGCCGCCCTGCCCACCGGTGCTGCCGTCCGAGCCCGAGCCACTGTCGCCCGCCTTGCCACAGGCGGCGAGCGAGAGGGCCATGGAAACCGCGGCCGTACCTATGACGACGCGTCGCGTCACTGCGTTCATGTGGGTGTGCCTCCCTGACGAGGCCGCGACTTTGCGGCCGAGGTGGCTGGAAGTCAACTCGGCCGCCGGGTCGTCGTCAAGGAGTAAATCCTTAACGAGATGACAACGGTGCCATCCGTTATCTAAGTGAAGGCAGGCGTGGAGACCTGCGCGGCACCGGGCGGCGCACTCTCAAGAAGGGTCGAATCGCCCATCTCGCTCAGGGCGAGAGCCAGCGCGCCAAGCACCTCGGCGCGTCCGCCGAGCGCCCCTGGGGCAAGCGAGAGCTGGCGGGCGGCGCTCGGGATGGCGTACCGCGAGACGGAGTCGCGGATGGGGGCGAGCACCAGCTCGCCGGCCTCGGCCAGGTCGCCGCCGAGGACCACCCGGCTGGGGTTGAGCAGATTGCAGAGGTTGGCGACACCGCTGCCGATATGACGGCCGACGTCGGCGATGACCCGGCGGCAGCCGGGGTCGCCCTCGCGGGCGAGCTGGACGACCCGCTCCATGGTCAGATCGGGGCCGTGGCCGGGCTGGAGCAGCGGCAGGACGTACCGGGCGGCCGTGAAGGTCTCCAGGCAGCCGCGGTTGCCGCAGCGGCAGACCGGACCGGACTCGTCGAGCGTGATGTGTCCGATCTCGCCGGCGGTGCCGCCGGGCCCGCGGTAGACCCGTCCGTCTATGACCAGACCCGCGCCGACGCCGCTGGCGACCTTGATGTAGGCGAGGTCCTTCACCCCGCGGCCGCTGCCCCAGACGAGCTCGCCGAGCGCGCCGAGGTTGGCGTCGTTGTCGACGTACACGGGGACGCCCAGACGGCCCGAGAGCTCGTCGGCCGGGTTGATACCGCTCCAGCCCGGGAGGATCGAGGTGGAGCCCAGCGTGCCCGAGGAGACGTCGATCGGCCCCGGGACGCCGAGGCCGACGCCGACGACCTTGTCGCGGCCGATGCCGGTGGCCGCGATCAGCCGCCTGACCAGGCGTTCCGCCCGGTCGAAGCCCTCGGCGGAGGAGGCGTCGACGTCCAGCGGCTCGGACTCCTCGGCGAGCACCTGATGGGCGAGGTTGCCCACGGCGACCCGTAGGTGGGTATGGCCGAAGTCGACACCGATGACGATCCCGGCGTCGCCGGAGAGCGAGACGCTGCGGGCCCTGCGGCCTCCCGCGGAGGTGGGCGTGACCTCGACGGTTCCGCCGTCTTTCAGCTCCCGCACGATGTTGGAGACCGTGGCGGCGGACAGCCCGGTGGACCGGGCGATCTCCGCCTGGGTGAGCGAGCCCGCCATGCGTACCGCACGGACGACCCGTTCCAGATTGGCCTTGTGCAGAGATGTCTGCGACCCCGGAGTCTCCATCGACTCATCCACTCCCGCCTGCGCCGGACGGTGCGATCACCGCCCCCGGGCCGGGGTCGCGCCTGTTGAGACCCCGGCTTGTTCTCCAACTTGTGAACTCTAAGCTGAGCCTTTGGGGTTGCCCCCCGTCAAGACCTTGAGCCACAGGATGCTCGAATGAGCCCGCTGGCTGCACGGGCCCCGGCCTCGCCGGGAACGGGCCCGGACCGACGCGCCCGGGAGCACCGTGGATCACCTGACGTCACGGGTGAACCCGCAGGTCAGCGCGGGGTACGGAGGTCGTGGGCGGGACCTGCGGCGGGGCGCACGGGCCGGGCGGGCGGGCGCGGTCCGCGTGAGGTTCGAGATGTCACCGTGACCCGGCTTGTCCGTCTTGTCACACACCGCGCAGGAGGGCGGCCCCTTGACGTGGGGCCGCCCTCCTGGATGTCGAGGCTGCTACTTCACCGCACCGGCCGTCAGTCCGGCGACCACCTGGCGCTGGAAGACGATGTACGCGGCGAGGACGGGGAGCATCGCCATGACCAGGCCGGCGAAGAGGCCCGACCAGTCACCCTTGTAGCCCTGGCTGACGGCGAGCTGCACCAGGCCCTGAGAGAGCACCTTCTGGTCCTGCTCGGTGTTGAGCACGGTGGGCAGCAGGTACTGGTTCCACTGGCCGAGGAAGTTGAAGATGCCCACGCTGATCAGGCCGGGCTTGGCCATCGGCAGCATCACCTGGAAGAACGTCCGGGTGTGCGAGGCGCCGTCCATGAACGCCGCCTCCGCCACCGAGGTCGGCAGCGTGCGGAAGAAGGCGGTGAGGAAGAAGACCGTGAACGGCAGCGAGTACGCGATGTAGACCAGGACGAGGCCGTGCAGCGTGTTGAGCAGGGCCATGTTCTGCAACACGTAGAACAGCGGCACGAGCGCCAGGATGATCGGGAAGCTCATCCCGCCGATGAAGAGGAAGTAGATGAAGCGGTTGCCCGGGAAATCGAAGCGGGCCAGCACGTAGGCCGCCATCGAACCGAAGAGCAGCGTGCCGATCAGCGACCCGCCCACCACCAGGATGGTGTTCAGGAAGTAGTCGCTCATGTGCGCCTCGGTCCAGGCGCGCGACCAGTTCTCGAAGTGCAGCCTGTCCGGCAGCGACCAGGGGGAGGTGAAGATCGCCCGGTCGGTCTTGAAGGAGGTCATGACCGCCCACAGCAGCGGCATGACCACCATGATCGCCCAGATGATCAGGATGCCGTGGGAGAAGACGTTGAGGGTCGCTCCCTCCGTCTTGCCGGACCTGCCGGGACCGGGGGGCGTGCTCTTCGTCTCCTTCGTGACGCCGGTCTCGGGCGGCTCGGGCAGGGCCGCGCCGGCGGGAGGGGTGTCGATGGCTTTCACCGGAGGTCACCTCGTGCTGTCGTGCCGGCCACCGCGACCGAGCTGCTTTCCTGCTGGGGGTCCGGGGGCTGTCCCCCGGGAAGACACCGCATCAGTACTCCAGCCGCTCGCGCCGGCCGAGCCGCATCACGACCGCGGCGAAGAGCAGCGTGACGACGAGCAGCGCGACACCGATCGTGGTCGCGTAGGCGGCCTGACCGTCACGGAAGGCCTTCTGGTACACGTACAGCGGCAGCACGATGGTGGAGTAGTCCGGTCCGCCGCCGTTGGGTCCGACCGTCATGATCTGGACGACGGCGAAGGACTCGGCGCCGAGCGCCAGGATGCCCATGTAGATCCAGCCGGACTGCACGGTGTCCCAGAGCAACGGCAGGGTGATCTTGAAGAAGGTGGTGAAACGGTTCGCGCCGTCGAGCAGCGCCGCCTCGTAGAAGTCCTTGGGGATCGAGGCCATGCCCGCCGAGAAGAGGACCACGAAGAAGCCGACCGTGGACCAGACGAGGACGACCATCACACAGATGAGGGCCAGGTTCGGGTCACCCAGCCAGTCGGGCTGGATGCTGCCGAGCCCGACTCCCTTGAGGACCGAGTTGATCGCTCCGCTGTTGGGGTTGTACGCGAACTGGAACAGGAGCGCCACGATCGCGATGGACAGCACCTGCGGGAAGAAGTACACGATCTTGTAGAAGGACGAACCGCGCACACCGGCGACGGCCGCCCCTCGGCGGCGCCGACCGCCGACATTGAGCATGAACGCGAAGAACAGCGCCAGGCCGACGGTGACCAGAGGCAGCACGACCGCGAAGGTCAGGCTGTGCTGGAGCGATTTCCAGAACACCTCGTCGTCGAGCATGCGGCTGTAGTTGTCGAACCCGACCATCCGGAACTCGGGGCTGAGACCGCTCCAGTCCGTGAACGAGTAGTAGATGGACTGGACGAAGGGCCAGATGACGAACAACGCGTACATGGCCAGGGGAACCGCCAGGAACCCCACGATGAAACGGTACTTGCCGTGCTGCATTCCTACCGACCCCGATCTTCCCGCGGAGTAGCCGCTGGTGCCGTGCGTGGCGCGCGTGCCGTACGCAAGGAGCCGGGGCCCGCTCCCGGTCGGCGGGAAGGGGCCCCGGCACAGCTCACTGGTGCTTGTAGTGCTTGATGGAGGAGTCCTTGGCCGCCTCGTCGGCGAACTTCTGGATCTTCTTGATCGTCTCGGCCGGGGTCGCCCGGCCCGCCATCATCTCGCCGATGCCGGCGACACCGATCTTCTCCTTCTGCAGCGCCACGTACCAGTCCTGCAGACGCGGGTTGACGACATTCTGTCCGGCCTTGTCCAGGGCGGCGACGCCGGACTTCAGACCCGGGGTCAGCTCGATTCCGTCGGTGCCGCCGTTGAACGCGGTCAGCGACTTCACGGACTTGGTGAAGTTCTTCGAGGAGGCCTCGCTGAGCATGATGCGCAGCTGTTCCATGCCGCCCTCGATGTTCTTCGCCTTGGCCGGGACGATGAAGGGCTCACCTCCGGAGGCCCAGATCGTGCCGAACGGCATCTTGTCGGAGGAGTCGATGCCGGTCGGGGCGGAGACGGCGAGGTCGAAGTCCGCCGGCATGGTCTTCGCCGCCTCGTTCTCCACCCATGAGCCGTTCGGGATGAAGAGCGCCTTGCCCTCGGTCCAGGCCGTCTGCGACTGGATGTGGTCGAGGCCCGGGGTGCCCTGGAGGATGTAGCCCTTCCGCTGAAGCTCGTAGTACGCCTCGAAACAGGCCTTGACGGCCGGGTGCTCCCAGGCCTTCGGCTCCAGGTTGTCGATCGCGTCGAGGACCTCGCGGCCGCCGACCTTGCCGATCATCGGGTAGAGCGAGAACGGGACGTAGTAGGGGTGCTTGCCGGCGTACGTCCAGCCCGCGATGCCCTTCTTCTTGGCCTTCTCGCAGACGGCGAGCATCTCGTCCCAGGTCTCGGGATACTTCGCGTCGAGCGAGTCCAGCAGCTTCTGGGAGTACCAGACGCCGTAGATCGTGTAGGCGTAGTAGAGGACCCAGACCGGGGCGCCGTCGAACTGGCCCATCTCCACGATTCCCGGGCGCAGGGTGTCGCGGACCTTCTTGCCGGGATCGTCGATCGAGGCGGCGTCGAGCAGCGCGGTGAGGTCCGCCAGCTGCTTCTGGCCGACGAGGACACCCATGTCCATCTGCTCGGCGCCGGAGTTGTCGATGAGGTCCGGCGGGTTGCCGCCGTTGAACCGCGGCTGAAGCTCGGTGGTGATCTTCTGGGTGGCGGTGAACTTGACCTTGGCCTGCGGATAGGTGCTCTCGTAGATCTTCACCGCGTCCCTGGCGTACTGCTGGCCGAAGCCTCCGTCGAAGAGGACGAAGTCGAGCGGTGCCGACCCGTTGACGGCGAGCGGGTTCTTCTCGGTCTTGGTGCCCTTCTCGACCTTGTCTGCGCCGTCGGCGGTGCCGCCGCTGGCGCAGGCGGAAAGGAAACTCATCGTCGGCACCGAGATCAGACCGAGAGCGGCGGAGCGCTTGATCAGATCGCGGCGGCCGAGGCCCTCTTCGTTGTGCGCGGAGGTGGATCCCATGCTCAAGTCCTCGCCTTCATTCAGGACTCAGGCGGTGTACCGGTCGCCCGTTATCTGCTCGCCACAGGCGAAGGGCCCCGCCACCGCATTCGAATGCAGCTTGGGTCGTACACGTGCAGGCGTCGTGCCGTCGATCGAGTGGTACGACGGTCCGGACGCCGACAGGTATAGTCCACTTCCCTTCTCCTGAGCAAGATCGAAAGCAGGTTTCCGCGGCAGTCTTTCCCGAGTTGAGACCTCGCGGATTATCCAGGCGTATCTATGCCGTTTCATCCCCCGACTTGCCGTCAACACCCTTGACACCACCCCTCACTTGACTCCCTACTGGAGCCTGCGTCCTCGGTTTGACAACGTTGTCCAAATCCAGTGGCAGGAGCGGCGACACGGCATGGAGCCCAGAATTCGCACCCGATCACGGTCCCGGAACCCTCGCCTCCGAGCCGCCGCGCTCGTCGCGTCGACGGCCTTGGTACTGGGCTCGGCGCCCTCGGCGGCACAGGCACTTCCCGGCCAAAGCGACATACCCTCCGGGACATTCACCACCTCCTTCGAATCGGACGAAACTCAGCCCACCTGGCGTAATACGGTGGACGTCGGCCCGGACGGCGCCCAGCGTGCGTCGGGGGTCGACGGCGGCTTCACCAGTGGAATACCGGGCAATGTCACCGACAAGGTGGTGGCGCTGCGCGCCAGCGGCGAGAACGCGGGAGCGGGAGAGACCAAGGAAAACCTGGTCGACCTTCAGCCCTCCACGAAATGGCTGGTCTTCGAGCCCACCGCCTGGATCGAGTTCGACCTGGACGAGCCGGTCAAGGTGGCCACGTACGCGCTGACGTCGGCGAACGACGCGGTCGAGCGCGACCCGCGCGACTGGACGCTGAAGGGCTCGGCCGACGGCAAGGAGTGGAAGGTCCTCGACACCCGCGAGGGCCAGAGCTTCGCCAAGCGCTTCGAGACGAGGACGTTCGATGTCGCCGCCGGCACGGCGTACGCCCACTACCGGCTCGACTTCACGAAGAACGCCGGCGCGGGCCTCACCCAGCTGGCCGACGTTCAGTTCTCGAACGGGGACACCTCCACCCCCGTACCCGAGGAGATGCGCAGCCATGTGGACCGCGGCCCCGGCGGCTCGCCGACCGCCAAGGCGAACGCCGGCTTCACCGGCACCCGGGCCCTGCGCTACGCCGGCACGCACAAGCCGGACGGCCGGGCGTACTCGTACAACAAGATCTTCGACGTCGACGCCCGGGTGGCCCGGGACACCGAGCTGTCGTACCGGATCTTCCCGTCCCTCCCCGAGACGGACCTCGACTACCCCGCCACGAACGTGTCGGTGGACCTGGCCTTCACCGACGGCACCTATCTGAGTGACCTCGGGGCGACCGACTCCCACGGCGGGCTCCTCTCCCCCCGGGGCCAGGGCGCGGCCAAGCGTCTCTACGTCAACCAGTGGAACCAGGTGACCTCGCGGATCGGCGCGGTCGCGGCCGGCAGGACCGTCGACCGGATCCTGGTGGCGTACGACTCCGCCAAGGGTCCGGCGAAGTTCCAGGGCTGGATCGACGACATCGCGCTCCGGGCCAAGCCCCCGGAGAAGCGGCTCGACCGGCTCTCCGACTACGCCTCCACCACCCGGGGCACGAACTCCAGCGGCTCGTTCTCGCGCGGCAACACCTTCCCGGCGACCGCCGTCCCGCACGGCTTCAACTTCTGGACGCCGGTGACCAACGCGGCGTCCAAGAGCTGGCTGTACGAGTACGCGCGCGGCAACAACGCGGACAACCTGCCCACGGTGCAGGCGTTCGCCGCGAGCCATGAGCCCAGCCCCTGGATGGGTGACCGGCAGACCTTCCAGGTGATGCCGTCGGCCGCGACCGGGACCCCCGCGACGGACCGGGTCGGACGGGCGCTCGCGTTCCGGCACGAGGAGGAGACGGCCCGGCCGCACTACTACGGCGTCACCTTCGAGAACGGCCTGAAGGCCGAGATCACCCCGACCGACCACGCGGCGCTGATGCGCTTCACCTATCCGGGCGACGACGCGAGCGTCGTCCTCGACAACGTCACGGCGGAGGGCGGTCTGACCCTCGACCCGGCGAGCAGCTCCTTCACCGGCTTCTCGGACGTCAGGAGCGGTCTGTCGACGGGGGCCACCCGGATGTTCGTGTACGGCGTCTTCGACGCGCCGGTCACCTCCTCCACGGCCGAGGGCGTCAGGGGTCTGCTCCGCTTCGACGCGGGCGCGGACCGCACGGTCGGCCTGCGCATCGCGACCTCGCTCATCTCCGTGGACCAGGCCAAGGCCAACCTCGCGGACGAGCTTCCTGCGGGCAGCCGCTTCGAGAGCGTGCGGGAGCGGGCGCAGGACGCCTGGGACGAGATCCTGGGCCGGGTCGAGGTCGAGGGGGCCACCCACGACCAGCTGGTGACCCTGTACTCCAGCCTCTACCGGCTCTACCTCTACCCGAACTCCGGATTCGAGAAGGTCGGTTCGAAGCACCGGTACGCCAGCCCGTTCTCCCCGATGACCGGTCCGGACACTCCCACCCACACCGGGGCGAAGGTCGTGGACGGAAAGGTGTACGTCAACAACGGCTTCTGGGACACCTATCGCACGACCTGGCCGGCCTACTCCTTCCTCACGCCGGACAAGGCGGGCGAGCTGGTCGACGGTTTCGTGCAGCAGTACAAGGACGGGGGCTGGATATCCCGATGGTCCTCCCCCGGCTACGCCGATCTGATGACCGGCACCTCCTCGGACGTGGCGTTCGCCGACGCGTTCGTCAAGGGCGTGGACTTCGACGCGGAGGCGGCGTACGAGGCGGCGCTGAAGAACGCCACCGTCGTGGCGCCGAGCCGGGGCGTGGGCCGCAAGGGGATGGAGACCTCTCCCTTCCTCGGCTACGCGTCGACCGAGACCCACGAGGGTCTCTCCTGGTCCCTGGAGGGCTGTCTGAACGACTACGGCATCGCGAAGATGGCGCAGGCCCTGCACAAGAAGACCGGGAAGAAGCGGTACCGGGAGGAGGCGACGTACTTCCTCTCCCGCGCGCAGAGCTACGTCTCCCTCTTCGACAAGAAGGCCGGCTTCTTCCAGGGCCGTGACCTGAAGGGCGAGTGGCGGGTGCCCTCGGAGAGTTACGACCCGAGGATCTGGGGCTTCGACTACACCGAGACCAACGGCTGGGGCTACGCCTTCACGGCGCCGCAGGACTCGCGGGGTCTCGCCGCGCTGTACGGCGGTCGCAGCGGTCTGGGCGAGAAGCTGGACACCTACTTCTCCACGCCGGAGACGGCGAGCCCGGAGTTCGTGGGCTCGTACGGCAGCGTCATCCACGAGATGACCGAGGCGCGTGATGTCCGGATGGGCATGTACGGCCACTCCAACCAGGTCGCCCACCACGTCCCGTACATGTACAACGCGGCCGGGCAGCCCTGGAAGACGCAGGAGAAGGTCCGCGAGGTGCTCTCCCGGCTCTACACGGGCAGCGAGATCGGGCAGGGGTACCACGGCGACGAGGACAACGGCGAGCAGTCGGCCTGGTACCTCTTCTCCGCGCTGGGCTTCTATCCGCTGGTGATGGGCAGCGGGGAGTACGCGATCGGCTCGCCGCTCTTCACCAAGGCGACGGTCCGGATGGACAACGGCCGCAAGCTCGTCGTGGAGGCCCCGCGCAACAGCGCGCGGAACATCTACGTCCAGGGCGTGAAGCTGAACGGCAAGCGCTGGAACTCCACCGCGCTGCCGCACGACCTGCTGGCACGTGGCGGCACGCTGTCGTTCGAGATGGGCTCGAGGCCCTCGGCCTGGGGCACGGGCGCGAAGGCGGGCCCGGTCTCGATCACCCCGGCCGGCAAGGCTCCGTCGCCCCGCACCGACGCCACCACCGGCACCGGCCCGCTCGTCGACAACACCTCGGCCACGTCGGCGGCCCTGACCTCGGTCGAGCTGCCGGTCACGGAGAGGACGCGGGCGGTGCAGTACACGCTGACCTCGTCGGCGGCGGAATCGGCGCCGACGGGCTGGGTGTTGCAGGGCTCGAAGGACGGACGGAGGTGGAAGGACCTGGACAGGAGGTCGGGAGAGAGCTTCACCTGGGACCGGCAGACCCGCGCCTTCACGATCCGGACACCGGGGTCGTACACGACCTACCGTCTGGTGCTGGGCGCGGAGGCGCAGTTGGCAGAAGTGGAGCTGCTCCACTAACTCCCGGCAAACAGTAGCTCCTTACCGAAACAGTTCTGTCACAAACGAATTGACCCGTGAAGATCCTGTGCGAGGATCCCTGGGAGTGAGTGGTCCGCCGCGCCCCTCGGGGTGCGGCGGACCCATTTCCACCAAAAACGGGAGTAATACGTGGCCAAGACCTCTGGCCTGAACACCACGGGCATCCTGTCCCGTGTCACGGTCGCGGCGATAACCGCGGCCCTGGTCGCCACGACCACGGCGGCCGTCGCGGCGGACGCCCCGAAGTCCGCGGAGAAGGCCGCCGCGGCGGCCGTCAAGCCCGCGCAGGCACCGAAGGCGGGTATCGCCTCCACGACCGCCGAGGCCGACTACCGCTGGCTGGGTGCCGTTTCCGGCAACACCCTGTACTGGTACTCGCCCAACGGCACGGGCGGCTACGAGGCTCGCCAGTGGCAGACCGACACCTGGAGCGCCGTCAAGAACGCCCAGCAGGCCGACAACGACGGTGACGGCGTCGCCGACGACCTCTGGGTGTGGACCACCGACGGCACCCTCGGCTACGCCGACGGTGACACGGCGGACGACGGCATCACCGTCGGCGGCGGCTGGAACATCTACAACAAGGTTCTGGTCCCGGGCAACCTCGGTGGCGCGGCTGCTCCGGACATGCTCGGCCGCGACACGTCCGGCAGGCTGTACATCTACCTCGGTTACGGCAACGGCAAGCTGACCGGCCGTACCCTCGTCGGCTCCGGCTGGGGCCAGTACAACCAGATCACCGGCGTCGGTGACCTGAGCGGTGACGGCAAGGCCGACATCGTCGCGCGCGACGGCTCGGGCACGCTGTGGCTGTACAAGGGCACCGGCAACTACAAGGCCCCGTTCGCGGCCCGTACCAAGGTCGGTACCGGCTGGAACATGTTCAACAACCTCACGGCCGTGAGCGACCTGGACTTCGACGGGATCGCCGACATGATCGCCCGCGACACGAACGGCAAGCTCTACCGTTACTCGGGCACCGGCAACGCCGCCGCCCCGTTCAAGCCCCGTGTGCTCATCGGCAACGGCGGCTGGAACACGTACCGCTTCATGTTCTGATCGACGCCCTCGGCGTCTGACGGACACCAGACGAACGGGCCCCGCTCCTCTTCCGAGGAGCGGGGCCCGCTTCGTTCTGTCACCCGACGCGTCAGCCGCGGATCAGGTTGCGCAGCACGTACTGCATGATGCCGCCGTTGCGGTAGTAGTCCGCCTCACCGGGGGTGTCGATGCGGACGACCGCGTCGAACTCGACACCGGTGTCGGTGGTGACCTTGACCGTGCGCGGCGTGACGCCGTTGTTGAGCTCCGCGACGCCGGTGAAGGAGAAGGTCTCCTCGCCGGTCAGGCCGAGGGTCTCCGCCGAGGCGCCCTCCGGGAACTGGAGCGGGAGCACGCCCATGCCGATGAGGTTCGAGCGGTGGATGCGCTCGTACGACTCGGCGATGACGGCCTTGACGCCGAGGAGCGCGGTGCCCTTGGCGGCCCAGTCGCGGGACGAGCCGGAGCCGTACTCCTTGCCCGCCAGGATGGCGAGCGGGGTGCCCTGCTCGATGTAGTTGCGGGAGGCGTCGTAGATGAAGGAGACGGGGGCGCCGTCCTTCGTGAAGTCGCGGGTGTAGCCGCCCTCGGTGCCCGGCGCGATCTGGTTGCGCAGGCGGATGTTGGCGAACGTGCCGCGGATCATGACCTCGTGGTTACCACGGCGCGAGCCGTAGGAGTTGAAGTCACGACGCTCCACACCGTGCTCGGTGAGGTACTTGCCGGCCGGGGTGTCGGCCTTGATGGCGCCGGCCGGGGAGATGTGGTCGGTGGTGACCGAGTCGCCCAGCTTGGCCAGGACGCGCGCGCCGACGATGTCGGTGACCGGGGTGGTCTCCATCGTCATGCCCTCGAAGTACGGGGGCTTGCGGACGTAGGTGGACTCGGTGTCCCACTCGAAGGTGTTGCCGGTCGGGATCGGCAGCGCCTGCCACTGGGCGTCGCCCGCGAAGACGTCCTGGTAGGACTTGTTGAACATGTCCTCGCCGATCGCGTTGGCGACGACGTCGTTGACCTCGGCCTCCGACGGCCAGATGTCCGCGAGGTAGACCGGCTTGCCCTCGGTGTCGATGCCGAGCGCGTCCTTGGTGATGTCCACCTTCATGGAACCCGCGATGGCGTACGCGACGACCAGCGGCGGGGAGGCCAGGTAGTTCATCTTGACGTCGGGGTTGATACGGCCCTCGAAGTTCCGGTTGCCGGAGAGGACCGAGGTGACCGCGAGGTCATGCTCGTTGACGGCCTTGGAGACCTCCTCCGGCAGCGGGCCGGAGTTGCCGATGCAGGTGGTGCAGCCGTAACCGACGAGGTTGAAGCCGACCTTGTCGAGGTACGGGGTGAGGCCCGCCTTGTCGAAGTAGTCGGTGACGACCTTCGAGCCCGGGGCGAGGGTGGTCTTGACCCACGGCTTGCGGGTCAGGCCCTTCTCCACGGCCTTCTTCGCGACGAGCGCGGCGGCGACCATGACGTACGGGTTCGAGGTGTTGGTGCAGGAGGTGATCGCGGCGACGGTGACGGCGCCGTGGTCGATCTCGTACGTCGAGCCGTCGGGGGCCGTGACGGTGACCGGCTTCGACGGCGCACCGTTGGGGTGGTTCGCCGGGGCGTCGGAGGCCGGGAAGGACTCCTTGCCCGCCTCGTCGACCTCGTCCACGTAGTTGCGGACGTCCAGCGCGAACTGCTCGGCGGCGTTCGCCAGGATGATGCGGTCCTGCGGGCGCTTCGGGCCGGCGATGGAGGGGACGACCGTGGAGAGGTCGAGCTCCAGCTTCTCGGAGAAGTCGGGCTCGGCGGACGGGTCCAGCCAGAGGCCCTGCTCCTTGGCGTACGCCTCGACGAGCGCGACCTGCTGCTCGGAGCGGCCGGTGAGCTTGAGGTAGTTCAGGGTCTCGCCGTCGATCGGGAAGATCGCGGCGGTGGAGCCGAACTCGGGCGACATGTTGCCGATGGTGGCGCGGTTGGCGAGGGAGGTGGCGGCCACGCCCTCACCGTAGAACTCGACGAACTTGCCGACGACGCCGTGCTTGCGCAGCATCTCGGTGATCGTGAGGACGAGGTCGGTGGCGGTGGTTCCGGCCGGGAGCTCGCCGGTCAGCTTGAAGCCGACGACGCGCGGGATCAGCATGGAGACCGGCTGGCCGAGCATGGCGGCCTCTGCCTCGATGCCGCCGACGCCCCAGCCCAGCACACCGAGGCCGTTGACCATGGTGGTGTGCGAGTCGGTGCCGACGAGGGTGTCGGGGTACGCCTGGCCGCCCCGGACCATGACCGTACGGGCCAGGTGCTCGATGTTCACCTGGTGGACGATGCCGGTGCCGGGCGGGACGACCTTGAACTCGTCGAAGGCGGTCTGGCCCCAGCGCAGGAACTGGTAGCGCTCCTTGTTGCGACCGTACTCCAGCTCGACGTTCTGGCCGAAGGCGTCCTTCGTGCCGAACTTGTCGGCGATGACGGAGTGGTCGATGACCAGCTCGGCCGGGGCCAGCGGGTTGATCTTCGCCGGGTCGCCGCCGAGCTCCTTGACGGCCTCACGCATGGTGGCGAGGTCGACGACACAGGGCACACCGGTGAAGTCCTGCATGATCACGCGGGCCGGCGTGAACTGGATCTCCTGGCTCGGCTGGGCCTGCGAGTCCCAGTTGCCCAGGGCCCGGATGTGGTCGGCGGTGATGTTCGCGCCGTCCTCGGTGCGGAGGAGGTTCTCCAGAAGGACCTTCAGGCTGTAGGGAAGGCGCGCGGAGCCCTCGACCTTGTCCAGCTTGAAGATCTCGTACGACTCGTCGCCCACGCGCAGCGTGCTGCGGGCGTCGAAGCTGTTCGCCGACACGACAGTCTCCTTCATCAATGTGCGCGTATTACCGCCATGCTGCCGCCACGACTCCTCGCCGATCCGCTAAGGTAAGGCTTAGTAAGGTAACCCTTACCTGGCGGGCGGCCGCGGTGCGCCGTAAGCAGTTATCTCGATGTCGAGATAACTCTAGTGCATCCCCGCCGCTCGGTCATGCCCGGCATGCGTGTGACGGCCCGCTCAATCACGTCGGAGCCCGGCGGACGACGCCGATCGGCCGAACAGCCGGTGGGCCGCGCAGTCGACCGGCCGAGCAGCCGGTGGGCCGAGAGCGCGGGGGGTCAGGCCGCGCGGGAGGCTCGGGCGCTGCGGAACGTACGGCGGTAGGCGTCCGGGGGGACACCGAGCGTGCGGTTGAAGTGGCGGCGCAGCGTCGTGGCCGTGCCCATGCCGGTGGCCGCGGCGATGGCGTCGACGCTGTCACCGGTGGATTCCAGGAGTTCCTGCGCGCGCCTGATCCGCTGGGTCAGCAGCCACTGCAGCGGAGTCGTACCGGTCACCGCCCGGAAGTGGCGGCCGAGGTGGCGCGAGCTCATGTTCGCCCGGCGGGCCAGGTCCTCCACCGTCAGCGCCTCGTCGAGCCGCTCGATCACCCAGGGGAACAGACCGGCCAGGGGGTGGTCGTCCTGGGCCGGGACCGGGGCGGTGACGAACTGGGCCTGACCGCCCGCCCGGTGCGGGGGCACGACCAGGCGGCGCGCGACCGTGTTGGCGAACGCCGAACCGTGGTCGAGGCGGACCAGGTGGAGGCAGAGATCCATCGCGGCGGCCTTGCCCGCGGAGGTCAGCACGCTGCCGTCGTCGACGTAGAGCACGTCCGGGTCGACCTCCACCAGGGGGTGACGGGCGGCCAGGACATCGGTGTGCGCCCAGTGCGTGGTCGCCCGGCGGCCGTCCAGCAGACCCGCCGCCGCCAGCACGAACGCGCCCGTGCACAACGAGGCCACCCGGACGCCCGCCTCGTGTGCCGCGCGTACCGCGTCGACCAGCTCGGCCGGCGGGGGCACGTCCACGTCCGCCCACCCCGGGACGATCACGGTGTCGGCGTACGGGAGCCGGTCGAGCCCCGCGTCCGGCTCCAGCAGGAACCTGCCGACCCTGACCGGTCCCGGCCCGCAGACGGAGAGGCGGTAGGCGGGGTCTCCGAACACCTCGTGCGCCACCGAGAGTTCGAAGTGCAGCATGCCGTGGGTGACGGCGAGCGCGACAGTTCCCATGTCCGGAAGTGTACGGGTCATGTCGTTCCGGACACTCGTACCGTGCGGCCCTCACCGACAGACTCTCCGTATCGCAACGGTCGAGGTCACAGGACGACGGAGGAAGAACATGGGAGCGGGACAGACGGTCGCGGTCTTCGGTGCCTACGGGCACACCGGGCGCTTCGTGGTGGCGGAGCTGCTGGAGCGCGGGTTCGTCCCGGTTCTCGCCGGACGCGACGCCGACGCGCTGCGGGAGTTCGCGGCGTCGAGTCCGGGACTCCGGACACGGACCGCCACGGTCGACGACCCGGCCTCGCTCGACCGCGCGCTGGCCGGCGCGGCCGCCGTGATCAACTGCGCCGGACCCTTCGCCACGACCGCCGCCCCGGTGATCGAGGCGGCCCTGCGCGCCGGGATACCGTACGTGGACGTGGCGGCCGAGATCGAGGCCAATCTCGACACCTTCGCCCGGTTCGCGGAGCCCGCCCGCGCCGCGGGCGTCGCCGTCGTCCCCGCGATGGCCTTCTTCGGCGGCCTCGGCGACCTGCTCGTCACCGCGGCGATGGGTGACCGGACGTCGGCCGACGAGGCGCACGTCGCGTACGGGCTGAGCAGTTGGCACCCCACCGCCGGAACCCGTACGGCGGGTGCCGTCTCCCGGCAGCGCAGGGACGGCCGCCATGTCCGCTTCCGCGACGGGCGCCTCGAGTACCGCGACGACGCCCCGCCGACCCTGGAGTGGACCTTCCCCGAGCCGCTGGGGGCCAGGTCCGTGATCGGCGACTTCACCATGGCCGACGTCGTCACCGTCCCCAGCCACCTGGCCGTCCCCGAGGTCCGTACGTACATGGCCGTCGAGGGGGGGAGGGGAACGGGCGACCCCGGAAACCCAGCGCCCTCCCCAGGTGGAGAGGGGGGGAGGGCCTCGCCGAACCTTTTCTCTTACGTTGTCTTTTGTCCCTGTGAAGTACATGGCCGTCGAGGCGGCCAGGGACCTGGCCGCCTCGGACACCCCGTCGCCTGCCGCGGTCGACGAGCGTGGCCGGTCCGCGCAGACCTTCCTCGTCGACGTCGTCGTGCGCTCCGGCGACGTGGAGCGGCGCGCCGTGGCGAGCGGCCGGGACATATACGCCGTCAGCGCGCCCCTCGCGGTGGAAGCCGTCGACCGGGTCCTCACGGGGAGGACCAGGACGGTCGGGGTCGCGTCGGCCGGCGCGATGTTCGACGCTCCGGACTTCCTCCGCGCCCTCTCCGCGCACCTCTCGGTCACTCTGCCGTAGATCCATGGCCATGGATCCGGGAATCCGGTGGCGAGGGAGCCCGGGGACGGGTGGACCCGGCACGAGGGCGGTCAGCCGTGCCAGACGCCTGTCACCGCTGCCGTACGGACGTAGTCGGCGAAGTCGCGCGGCTCACGGCCGAGGGCGCGCTGGACGCCGTCGGCGAGTCTGGCGAAGCGCTCCTCCCTGATCCAGCCGTAGAGCATGTTCAGCAGGGCGACGTGCTCCTGCGACACGCCACGGCGCGCACCGTAGGCCGCGAACTCCTCCGGCGCGACGGCGCGGTGGGTGATGTCCCGGCCGGTGGCGCGGGCGATCTCGTCGGCCACGGCCTCCATCGTGAGCAGGCGCGGCCCGGACAGGGAGTACGTCTGCCCGGCGTGACCGTCCTCGGTGAGGGCGGCCACGGCGACGTCGGCGATGTCCTCGGCGTCGACCCACGGCTCGGCCCCGGCGCCCGTCGAGGTCACCACCTCACCGTCGAGGATCTGCCCCCGGAAGAGCGGGTCCTCACTGAAGTTCTGTGCGAACCACGCCGGCTTCAGGATCGTCCACGCCGTGCCGGACTCCCGCACCGCACCCTCGCAGGGCAGCTTCTCCTCGCCTTCCGGGACGACCCAGTCGCTGTGGGAGAGCAGCACGAGGCGCTCGGCCCCGCCGTCGGCGGCGAGTCTCGCGAAGGCGCGCATCGCGATCGCGGCGTCCTCGCGCTGGGAGTCGACCAGATAGACCGCGCCGACGCCCGCGAGGGCGGGCCCCCAGGTGTTCTCGTCGGTCCAGTCGAAGCGGGTCGGCCCCTTCCGGGAGGCCGCGCGGACGGCGTGGCCACGCCGACGGAGACGGGAGAGGACGCGGCGCCCGGTCTTGCCGGTGCCGCCGAGGACGAGGACCGGCCTGGTGGTCATGTGAGAGGTCGTCGGGAGAGAAGTGGTCGTGACAGGGATGGTCGTACGAGAAGTCGTCATGAGAGCCATCGAACGCCGAGCGCGTGAGGCAAGGAATGGCATGAGCACTCATATCGATGTCTCAGCGTCTCAGACGGCGACGGCACTGCCAGGCCCGGCGACTAGCCTTGCCCCATGGACGCGTTGGGAAGTCTGCTGTACGAGGTGAGATCCGACGGCGCGCTGTTCAGCCGGAACGTTCTGGCGCCGCCGTGGTCGATCCGCTTCGCCGACCGCACGAAGCTCACCCTGGTCACGATGGTGCGTGGCGCGGGCTGGCTGCTCCCCGGCGGCAGCGAGCCGGCCGTGGCGCTCGGCCGGGGGGACGTGGCGGTCGTGGTCGGCGGGGAACCGTTCTCCGTCACCGACGATCCCGACGCCGGAACACCGCCGCTGTACGTGCTGGAAGGCCCCGACCGGTGCACGACGGCCGACGGCCGGGAGGTCTGCGAGGACATCGTGCTGGGGCTGCGCACCTGCGGGAACGCCCTGGACGGTCCGACGGTGCTGCTCACCGGCAGCTACCACGTGGGCGGGCGCGTCTCGGAGCGGCTGCTGAGCGCGCTCCCCCGGGTGGTCACGGTCCGCCCCGACGGCGGGCCGGGCCCGATCCTGGACCTCACCGTCGCGGAGATCGGCCGGGACGACCCGGGGCAACAGGCCGTACTGGACCGACTCCTGGACCTGTTGCTGCTGTCCACGCTGCGCGAGTGGTTCGCCCGTCCGGAGGCCGATCCGCCCGGCTGGTACCGCGCGCTCGGCGACCCGGTGGCGGGCCGGGCGCTCCGGTTGATGCACGACCGTCCGGCGCGGCCGTGGACCGTGGCGGCGCTCGCCGAGGAGACGGGGGTGTCGCGGGCGACGCTCGCCCGCCGCTTCACCGATCTGGTCGGCGAACCTCCCATGGCCTATCTGACCGGTTGGCGGCTGGCCCTGGCGGCCGACCTGCTGGCGCGGACCGACGCCACGGTGGAGTCGATCGCCCGACAGGTCGGCTATCGCAGCGCCTTCGGACTGAGCGTCGCCTTCCACCGTGTGTACGGCACCCGCCCGAGCCACCATCGCGCGGCGGTCGCGGCCACCGCGGCCTGAGCCCGCTCCTCTCCCCGTACGGGCGCGGAGCGATTGCCGGGGCCGTACGGCGGGTCGAGGATCGGAACATGTTCAGCGGCGCGCATGTGATTCTCCACAGCCCCGACGCGGACGCGGACCGGGCGTTCCTGAAGGACGTGCTGGGCTTCGAGCACGTGGACGCGGGTCATGGCTGGCTCATCTTCAAGCTGCCGCCGGCGGAGGTCGCCGTCCATCCCACGCAGGGCGCGCCGAAGCACGAGTTCTCTCTGATGTGCGACGACATCTCCCGGACGCTCGCCACGTTGCGGGACCGCGGGGTCGAGACGTCGGAGCCCAGCGACCAGGGGTGGGGACTGCTGGCCACCGTGCGCATGCCGAGTGGGTCCGAACTGTCCCTGTATGAACCACGACACCCTACTGCTCACGGTTCGTCACCCTGATGACCCACCCTGACACAGGCCCCATCTCATATCTGAGATAACGTGACCCGCATGGCAGACGACTACCTCGTGCGCATCGGCAAGCTCATCCGTGACGCCCGTCAGCACCGTGGCTGGACACAGACGCAGCTCGCCGAAGCCCTGGCCACCAGCCAGAGCGCCGTGAACCGGATCGAACGCGGCAACCAGAACATCAGCCTTGAGATGATCGCACGCATCGGCGAAGCACTCGACAGCGAGATCGTGTCCCTGGGTTACGCCGGCCCGATGCATCTGCGGGTCGTCGGCCGCCGTCGGCTCTCCGGGTCCATCGACGTCAAGACGAGCAAGAACGCCTGTGTCGCGCTGCTCTGCGCCTCGCTCCTCAACAAGGGCCGCACGGTCCTGCGCCGCGTCGCGCGCATCGAGGAGGTCTTCCGGCTGCTGGAGGTCCTCAACTCCATCGGGGTGCGCACCCGTTGGATCAACGACGGGGTCGACCTGGAGATCGTGCCGCCGGCCGAGCTCGACATGGACTCGATCGACGCCGAGGCGGCGATCCGCACGCGCTCGATCATCATGTTCCTCGGTCCGCTGCTGCACCGCCTCGACCGCTTCAAGCTGCCGTACGCGGGCGGCTGCGACCTCGGTACGCGGACCATCGAGCCGCACATGATCGCGCTGCGCCGCTTCGGCCTGGACATCACGGCCACCGAGGGCCTGTACCACGCACAGGTCGAGTCCTCCGTCGTCCCGGACCGCCCGATCGTACTGACCGAGCGCGGCGACACCGTGACGGAGAACGCGCTGCTCGCCGCTGCCCGCCACGACGGCGTGACCGTCATCCGCAACGCCTCGTCCAACTACATGGTCCAGGACCTCTGCTTCTTCCTGGAGGCGCTGGGCGTACGGGTGGAGGGCGTCGGCACGACGACGCTGACCGTGCACGGCGTCCCGCAGATCGACGTGGACGTGGACTACTCCCCCTCGGAGGACCCGGTCGAGGCGATGAGCCTGCTGGCCGCGGCCGTCGTCACCGAGTCGGAGCTGACGATCCGCCGGGTCCCGATCGAGTTCATGGAGATCGAGCTCGCGGTCCTGGAGGAGATGGGCCTGGACCACGACCGCTCACCGGAGTACGCCGCGGACAACGGCCGTACCCGCCTGGTCGACCTGACGGTCCGCCCCTCGAAGCTGGAGGCGCCGATCGACAAGATCCACCCGATGCCGTTCCCGGGCCTGAACATCGACAACGTGCCGTTCTTCGCGGCTATCGCGGCGACGGCACAGGGCAAGACGCTGATCCACGACTGGGTCTACGACAACCGGGCGATCTACCTCACGGACCTCAACCGCCTGGGCGGCCGCCTCCAGCTCCTGGACCCCCACCGCGTCCTGGTCGAGGGCCCGACCCGCTGGCGGGCGGCCGAGATGATGTGCCCCCCGGCCCTGCGCCCGGCGGTGGTGGTCCTCCTGGCGATGATGGCGGCCGAGGGCA
Organism: Streptomyces sp. NPDC057271; assembly: GCF_042668715.1. Taxonomy (NCBI): domain Bacteria; kingdom Bacillati; phylum Actinomycetota; class Actinomycetes; order Kitasatosporales; family Streptomycetaceae; genus Streptomyces; species Streptomyces sp. NPDC057271. The sequence goes on along the minus strand of NZ_JBHUYJ010000021.1, from coordinate 41,879 downwards.
CGTCGGTCCTCCGGAACGTCTACGTCATCAACCGCGGCTACGAGGAACTGGCGGAACGCCTGAACTCGGTGGGCGCGCAGATCGAGATCTTCCGGGACATCTGAAGGTTCTGAGAAGGGCGGCGTGAAATCCCTCCTGACCCGCACAGATGCGAGCCAGGAGAGAACCCGTAGGCGCCTCTGGTTCTGGCCGTCCGGTGCTGCGCACACTCGTCGGCCGAACCGTGCGCGCCGTATGGGAAGACACCTTCCCCCGGCTCGGCGGATGTGATCGCGCTCGGTTCCCCATATCCACCGGTTCTCACCGGTGGAGACGCCGTGCGGGCGCACCGCCTGGTGAACCGGCCCGGCCAGGAAGGGACTTGACCCCGAATGCTGGACACGGGTCATGCGGCTGGTACCAGCGTAGGTGATGTCATTCTGGACGCCGTCTCGTAGTCGATCGGGCTGCGGCGCCCGAGGCACCTTCGTCTGATCCGCACCCCGATCCAACGAAACCGCCTAGTGCAGCACCTTCAGCACGGACAGCGAGATCCTCGCCGCGGTGGGGCGGGGGTCCCCGCCGGGAAGGAGGAGGTGGCTGATGGTCATGCGAACCGTGATGTCCGCCGCCAAGTCGATGAGGTCCTTGTCCCGCCCTGGGAAGCGTTCGGCGAGCCACGCGCGCAGCATGCTCTGAGCCGCGTCGAAGATCGGGTCCGCACGTGCAGTGAGGTAGGGCAACAGGCTGTCGGAGCCCCGCCTGGCAGCCATGACCACAGCCCGGATCAGCGGGTTCTGGTGGGCTTCGGTGAGTACGAAGAAGACGGCCGCCTCCAGCGAGGCTCCGGCGTCCGGGAGCCCGGGATAGAGGGTTCGAGCCACCCCTTCCAGGAACTCGCGTGTCTCCCTGAGCACCAGGGCACGCCCCAGGCCCGCTCGGTTGCCGAACTCCTTGTACACCGAAGGGCGGGAGACCTCGGCCGCCGCGGCGACGGCGGACAGGCTCACCTGGTCCCAGCCCGAGGCGCACGTCAAGTCGCGTGCGGCGTCAAGCACACGCCTCCTCATGTGCTTGCGCCATGCGACGCGTGGCGGATCGGGTCTCGCTCCATCGGCGTCAAGGGAGTCCGTCCTGTTCGTGTGTGCCGCCATGCCGTGAGTGTGCCAGGACCGCGTGAGACGCGGTCACGCCGGTGAGCGTGACCACGGCCGGGCGGCGCGGGGGGCCGCTACCCGGGCGAAGGGGGGCTGGGGGGTGCCCGGGTGGCGGGGATCGAGGTGCTTCAGCGCCGTATGCGGGGGACTCGGCGCCGTCAGGTGCGCTTTCGGCGGAGCAGGAAGACGAATCCTCCGCCGAGCGCCAGCGCCGCTGCGGCCAGCCCGAAGGGCAGTGCCACGCCGGCTCCGGTCGCGGCCAGCGGCTCGCTGTCACCGTCGGCCCGGACGTCGTTGGCCGTGCCGGCGCCCGCCTCGTCCGAAGGGCTCCCGTTCAGTGCTTCGGACGGTTCAGTGGCCTCGGTGCCGGAATCCTGCGGGGAGACGCCGCCCTGGGGCGTCGTCGTGGCATCGGACCCGCTCGCCGCGGTGGGGCCGGCGCCGGGCGCCGCACCGCTCGTGGCGAAGGCGTACGCCCCGCGGTCGGGGGCGTCGGCCTTGCGGCGGGCGCCGGTGATGTCCGTGGTGACCTCGGGCAGTGGCTTGGCCGAGCCGATGGCGGGGGAGCCCTTGCGCAGCCGGAAGGCGGTCCCGGCGTCAGAACCGGGCTTGACGATCTTCGGGTCGGCGACGATGTCGTGCGGGCCCTTCACCTCGGGCGCCTTCCCGCCGTAGTAGACGTTGTAGTCGTAGGCGACGTCCACGTTACGGGACTTGGAGTTCGTCGCCTGTCCGGGACGGCCGTGGGCGACGTTGTTGAGGAGCCTGACGTCCCTGCTGTCGTGGGCGAAGATGTTGGCGTAGCTCTCCATGCGGGTGCTGCGGCCGTTCTGGTACGCCGTGTTGTGCAGGATGTCCACGTGCTGGCTCTTGTAGGAGTGGATGCCCGAGCCTCCGTTGTTGTAGGACACGTTGTTGGCGACCAGGACCCGGCCCCGGTAGTCGGGACCGCTCTCCCCCGCCTTCGCCTTGTCCTTCAGGGTGTCGATGATGATGCCGTTCCCGTCCGAGTAGCACTTGCAGCGCTCCCACCTCACCCTGGTCTCGTTGTCGTGGACGGTGTTGTTGGTGACACGGATCTTGTACTTCTTGGGGTCGCCCCGGTCGATGTCGCGCGCCGCCAGGATGGAGATGCCGCTGGTGGCGAAGACCGTGTACCACGAGTTCGAGTGGACGTGGTTGCGGTCGATCGTCATGTAGTCCGCGTCGCGCGAGCCTATGCCCAGGCCGGGGCAGTGGTGGACCGTGTTGCCGACGATCTCGATGTGGTGCGGTACGGCGCCCGACTGCTTGTTCTTCTCGGCCCACACACAGTTGGTGTTGTACTTGCCCTTCCTGGTGCTGGCGCCGCGCTCGGCCTCGGCCAAGGAGATGTTGGCGCTGTTGCCCTTGATCTCCAGCCCTCGGACGACGATGTGCGAGGCCCCGCTGATGCGAATGCCGTTCCACGCGGCGACGGGGTTGATGACGGGGTGGTGTCCCGGGTGCGCCTGGAAGGTGATGGGCGCTTCGGGACGGCCGGAGCGGGAGATCACCATGACGTCCGATCCGCCCGCCCTCTCCCGGTAGGTGCCGTTCATGATGGAGACGGTGTCTCCGGGCGCCGTGCTGTCAGCGGCCTTCTGGAGCGAGCGGAACGGCTTGGCCGGCGAGGTTCCCGGATTGCCGTCGGAGCCGATGGGGCTGACGTAATAGGTGCGGGAAGCGGCCTGAGCCGTCTGGGAACCGGCGAGGCCCAGGGGTATCGCCGATCCGATCAGTACTGCTGACACTACGTGTACGCCGGTGCGATTCATTGCTGCCTTTTCTCTGAAGTGCTCGCGTGGACTGCCGCGCCTGAGCCGCGGGGCGCCGGGTCCGTTCCACGCAAGACCTCACGAGCGACCGAGGGCGGGGACACCGTTTCGCGCTCCACGCAGCCTGAGGAGCAGCCCGGACAGGCCTTCACTCGGCACCGGACCGGCGGTCGCCTTCATGCACCTGCTCCGCCCGTGCACTGCGTGATCACGGGAGGCACAGCGTCTGACGATCGCCGGAAACCGGCGGGAACCAGCTCGCGGATTGCGAAGAGCCGGCAGCTCCATGCGTCTGCGGGGCTGCCCACTCGCGGCGTCGCCCACCAACTTCGCTACGTGGGGGGCTAGTTGCGTGAGTGACGGTGGCAGACTCCGGACGCGGACACAAGGCCGGACGAGTTGTCAACGTTCTGACTGATCGTCAGCTGAAGACGGAATTTCGCGATGATGACGCCCGGGGGGGCGTGGTCCGGGTTGCTGCACGTCACAGCACCGGCTGGTCTCTCCCGAGAAATCTGACGGTCCGTCAGGGAACTGCTGCCGCACCCTCCGAACTGCTTGCCTGCCGGCTCGGAGGGGTACCTGTCGGCGGCCGTGGGACCCTTGTCGGGCAGCTACGACCAAGCCCGGAACCGTCGGCCGGGAACAGCGGCTCCGCGAAGCACCTGAAATCCTGCGGCGCGGACGCGTAGCCCGATGACATTCCCGCTGCGAGCCGCGGCTTCGAGGGATGTCGCCTGCCGGAGCTGTGACCGCTCGCGTGGGCCTAGCTCGGGGTGGGTGGGTGGCTCCGGAGCCTCTTGCGGAGCGTGCGGGTTTCGGGGTGGTTGGGTCCCAGGGCCGCGTCCAGGATCGCGAAGCTGTCGTCGTACCACTGGCGGGCTCCGTCGGGGCCATCCGTGAGGAGGGCTACGTCGCCGAGGCGTTCGCAGAGGACGCTCAGGGCCCGTTGGGCCGACAGGTCCCTGGGGTCGTCGCCGAGCAGGGCGCGCCGGTTGGTCAGCGCCTCCTCGTAGTGGGCGCGGGCGGTCTCCAGGTCGCGGCGGAGCAGGGCCAGGTCGCCAAGGCGCTCGTGCTGGACGCCCAGGTCACGGCGGGTGCGGGAATCGTTGGGCGTCTCCAGGGCCAGGTTCCGGCGGACGGTCAGGGCGCCCGCGTACCACTCGGCCGCCTCGTCGTGCTCCCCGCGGTCCGCCGCCAGGAGCCCGAGCCGCTCCTGGATCACGCCCAGCTCACGCCGGTCGGCGCGGTGGCGCGGGTCCGCGGCCACCAGGCGCTCGGCGTACGACAGCGCCGTCGTGTAGCGGTCGCGGGCCGCGTTCCCGGCCGCGGCACCCGCGATCTCGCCGAGCTTGAACTCGCCGTGCCTCAGGTTCCGGAGCGCCCCGAGGTCGTCGGGGTGCTCCCGGTGCAGTCGCGAGGCGACCGCCAGGGCCTCCTCGTACGCCTCCGCGGCATGGTCGAGGCGGTGCGCGTCGGCCCAGAAGTCGCCGTACTTGCCGAAGGACGCGCTCAGATCCCGCCGCGTGGAGACGTCGGGGAACTGCTCGGCCAGGCGGATCGCGTCCGCCAGCATGCGCTCGTAGTGGCGCCGGGCCTCGCGGTGTCTGCCCCGCCGTACGGCCTGATCACCGGCCTGCTCCGCGGCGGTACGGCTCTCGACGATCCCCTGCCGAACCCGGACCGCGTCCCATCTCGTCATCGAACCCCCACACGTGCACGGCCCCGACCGCTCACGGCGGGAAACCAGCTGACCAGATCACTATCCCCGGCCGGACACCTCGGGAGGCGCCGGGCGACGAAGCTTCCGCCAGAGTTCACCCAACGGTCGGCGAGCGCGTCACGTGCGGGTCCGGACGGGCGCCCTGCGGGCTGCCCGTCCGGACCGGCTCGGTCACTTCAGGGCGGCGAGGGCGGCCTCGTAGTCGGGCTCGGTGGCGATCTCGCCCACGAGCTCCGAGTGGAGCACCTCGTCGTTCTCGTCCAGCACGACGACGGCGCGGGCGGTCAGGCCGGCCAGCGGGCCGTCCATGATCTCGACACCGTAGTTGGTGTGGAACTCACGGCCGCGCAGGGTCGAGAGCGTCTTCACGTTCTCCAGTCCCTCGGCACCGCAGAAACGGGCCTGCGCGAAGGGCAGGTCCGCGGAGATGCACAGCACGACGGTGTTCTCCAGGCCGGCCGCCTTCTCGTTGAACGTACGGACGGAGGCGGCGCAGACGCCGGTGTCGACGCTCGGGAAGATGTTCAGCACCTTGCGCTGTCCGGCGAACTGCTTCAGGGAGCTGTCCGTCAGCTCCTTGGCGACGAGCGAGAAGGCCGGAGCGACACTGCCGGGGGTGGGCAGCACGCCGTTGACCTGCACCGGGTTGCCCTTGAACGCGATCTGGGCCATGGGGTTTCTCCCTGGGTAGTGATACCGACAACGTGATCGATCGTACGTTGCGCGGCCACTCGCCCGGGGCATGTGGAGCGATCGGGACACGTGGAGCGATCGGGGCACGCCTCGTGCAGCCGTCGGCCGGTGTCAGCCGGCGCCGGGCGGTGGCATCCCGCCCTTGAGGCGGTCGATGTCCGACTGGCGGACCTGGATCACGAAGAGCGCGACGAAGAACGCCACAATGGCGAACGCCGCCGCCGTGATGAAGCCGGAGGACACGCCGGAGGTCAGGACCTGGTCGGCGTACGGCGGGGGCAGCTGCCCGGTCTTGGCGAACTCGGCCTTCTCCAAGGGGCCTGCCTGGGAGAGGAAGACGGGTACCTGTTCCTTCGCCTCGTTCCGGCTGGCCGTGCCGAAGACGGTCACCAGGATCGAGAGGCCGAGCGAACCACCCACCTGCTGCGTGGCGTTGAGCAGTCCGGACGCAGCTCCCGCCTCCCGCGGCACGACGTTGGACAGCGCCATGATGGTCAGCGAGACGAACATCAGGCCCATGCCCAGGCCGAAGACCAGGATCGGCCCCAGGATGCTGCCCAGATAGGTGGAGTCGACGTCGGTCAGGGTCAGCCAGGACAGGCCTGCCGCCGACAGCAGCGAGCCGACGACCATGAAGGGTTTCGGTCCGAACCTGGGCAGCAGTTGGGAGGCGAGGCCCGCGCCGACCGCGATGATCGCGCTGACGGGCAGGAAGGAGAGACCGGTCTTCAACGGGCTGAAGTGCAGCACGCCCTGCACCCAGAGCGTCAGGAAGAAGAACATCCCGAAGATCGCCGCGGCCAGACAGAGCATGATCGCGTACGTGCCCGCCCGGTTGCGGTCGGCGAACATGTGCAGCGGGGTGATCGGCTGCCGGGAGCGCCGCTCCACCAGGATGAACAGGATCAGCAGAACGACAGCCGCGCCGAAGGAGGCGAGCGTCCACGGGTCTCGCCAGCCTTCCTGGGACGCGCGGATGAACCCGTACACGAGCGCCACCATGCCGAGGGTGGAGGTGAACGCTCCGGTGAAGTCGAAGTGTCCGGGGTGCCGCTCGGATTCTTTGATGTGGCGGGGCGTGAGGAACACGATGAGCAGCGCGATGGGCACGTTGACGAAGAAGATCCAGCGCCAGTCGAGCCATTCGACGAGCAGTCCGCCGGCGACGAGGCCGATCGCGCCACCGCCCGCCGAGACGGCGGCGAACACGCCGAAGGCCCGGTTGCGTTCCGGACCTTCGTCGAAGTTCGTGGTGATCAGGGAGAGCGAGGTCGGGGAGGCGATGGCTCCGCCGACGCCCTGGAGGGCGCGGGCGGCGAGGAGTTGCCAGTCGTTCTGGGCCAGTCCACAGAGCAGTGAGGCGAATCCGAAGAGCAGGATGCCGAACATGAAGACGCGGCGGCGGCCGAGGATGTCACCGGCACGCCCGCCGAGGAGCAGCAGTCCGCCGAAGGTCAGCGTGTAGGCGTTGACGACCCAGGACAGGCTGGTCGTCGAGAAGTCCAGCGAACTCTGGATGTGTGGCAGCGCGATGTTGACGATCGTGATGTCGAGAACGACCATCAGCTGACACGAGGCGATGACGAAGAGGGCGATGCCCTTGCCGTCGCCCTTGTGCTTCTCAGCCGTGGTCCCCGCCGGGGTCGTCGGCTCGGGTGTACTCATGGCGCGTCGCGTCCTCGCTCTCTGAGGAGGCGTGGGCCGGTCAGTCCACCTTTCGACACTAAGCCCGGGTTGGGCGACTCTCCAGTTGATCAAGCGGGGCCCGTCACTCCAGGACGGCGAGTCCGTCCAGCTCGACGTGTGCCTGCTCGTCCCAGAGTCGTACGACTCCGATGACGGCCATCGCCGGGTAGTCCCGCCCGGCCAACCGCCGCCAGATACGGCCCAGTTCGTGGGCATGACGGCGGTAGTCGGCGATGTCGGTGGCGTAGACGGTGACGCGCGCGAGGTCGGCCGGGGAACCGCCCGCGTGCCGGAGGGCGGTGAGGAGGTTGGCGAGGGCCGTCTCGAACTGCTCGGGCAGCGAATCCCCCACGACCTTGCCGTCACGGTCGAGGCTGGTCTGCCCGGCGAGGAGGACGAGCCGCGAGCCGGTGGCGGTCACGGCGTGGGAGAAGCCGGTGGGCGGTGAGAGTTCGGCGGGGTTGTGCCGGTGCAGGCTCATGGCGTGGCCTCCTGGGACGGCGCGGAAGGCGTCTCGGCAAGCTTCTCGTACGGCAGGGTCGACGCCTGCCCCGGAGGCCGGTCCGGAGCCCGCGACGGCGTCCGGTCCGGGGTCCGTCGTGCTTCCGCCTTGTACAGCTCCTTCGCGATGATCGTGCGCTGGACCTCGGTGGCCCCTTCGTAGATGCGGGGGGCACGCACCTCCCGGTAGAGGTGTTCCAGGAGGTGGCCGCGTTGCAGCGCGCGGGCGCCGTGGAGTTGGACCGCGGCGTCGACGACGTACTGCGCGGTCTCGGTGGCGAGCAGCTTCGCCATCGCCGCCCGGCGCGGCACATCCTCCGCTCCCGCGTCGTACGCCGCCGCCGCGGCGTAGACGAGGAGGCGGGCGGCCTCGGTGCGGGTGGCCATCTCGGCGACCTGGTGGGAGACGGCCTGGAGGTCGCCGAGGACACCGCCGAAGGCGGGGCGGGCGGCGGTGTGCGTGAGCGTGGCGTCGAGTGCGGCCTGGGCCATGCCGACGGCGAAGGCTCCGACGCTGGGGCGGAAGCGGTTGAGGGTGGTCATGGCGACGCGGAAGCCGCGGTCCCGTTCGCCGAGGACGTCCGCGGGGCCGACGGGGACCCCGTCGAAGACGAGGGTGCCGATGGCGTGCGGGGCGAGCATGTCGAGGGGGCTGCCGGAGAGACCCGGGCGGCCGGCGGGGACGAGGAAGGCGGTGACGCCGCGGGCGCCCGCGCCCGGGATCGTACGGGCGAAGACGGTGGCGAAGTCGGCCTCGGGCGCGTTGGAGATCCAGCGCTTCTCGCCGTGCAGGCGCCAGCCGCCGGCGCCGTCCGGGCGGGCTTCGAGGGCGAGCGCGGCGGCGTCGGAGCCGGCGTCGGGCTCGCTGAGCGCGAAGGCGGCGACGGCACGGCCCGCGACGATCTCGGGGAGCCAGCGGGCGCGCTGTTCGGGGGTGCCGAACGCGGCGACCGGGTGCCCGCCGAGGCCCTGGAGGGCGAGGGCGGTCTCGGCCTCCGTACACGCGTGGGCGAGGGACTCGCGGAGCAGGCAGAGGTCGAGGGCGCCCGCGTCGAAGAGCCCGGCCAGCAGGCCGAACTCGCCGAGGGCGGCGACGAGGGGGCGGTTGACGCGGCCCGGTTCGCCCTTCTCGGCGAGCGGCCGCAGCCGGTCGGCCGCGAGGGCGCGGAGTTCCGCGCAGCGGGCGGCCTGCTGTGGATCGAGTGAGAATACGGACATTCGGACCCCTGTCCCGTTCGCCGACATCACTTCTATCGCGCACCGTTGACTGTCGTCACCATCACGATACGCTCGATGGGCGACCCCACGACGACAAGGGGACGAACTCATGGAGCTGACCCCCTCGGCCCACCACGACACCTTCGCGCGCGACCAGCTGCCGCCGCCGGACCAGTGGCCGCTGCTCCTCTTCGATCTGCCGGGGCTCGACTACCCGGAGCGGCTCAACTGCGGAGCGGAACTGCTCGACCGCACGGTGGAGCGGTTCGGTACGGAACGCCCGGCCTTCCGGGACAGCGACGGTCATGTCTGGACATACGGACAGCTGAGTGAACGGGTGAACCGGATCGCCCACGTCCTCACCTCCGACCTCGGCGTCCTGCCCGGCAACCGCGTGCTCCTGCGCGGCCCCACCACCCCCTGGCTGGCCGCCTGCTGGCTCGCGGTGATGAAGGCGGGCGCCGTCGCCGTCACCGTTCTGGCCCAGCAGCGTGCCCGGGAACTGGCGGTCATGTGCGAGATGGCCCGCTGCACGCACGCGCTCTGCGACATCCGTACGGTCGACGACCTGGTCAAGGCCGAGGTGCCGGGGCTGCGGATCACGGCCTTCGGCGGAGACGCCCCGGACGATCTGCTCACCCTCGCCGCCGGCCGGCCGGACACCTACGAGGCCGTGCCGACCGCGGCCGACGACGTGGCACTGATCGCCTTCACCTCGGGCACCACCGGGCGGCCCAAGGGGTGCATGCACTTCCACCGTGACGTGCTCGCCGTCGCGGACACGTTCTCGCGGCACGTCCTCCAGCCGGATCCGGACGACGTCTTCGCCGGCTCTCCTCCCCTCGGTTTCACCTTCGGGCTCGGCGGGCTCGTCCTCTTCCCCCTGCGCACCGGAGCCAGCGCGCTGCTGCTCGAACAGGCGGGGCCCAAGCATCTCCTGGAGGCGATCCCGGAACACGGGGTGTCGGTGCTCTTCACCGCGCCGACGGCGTACCGGGTGATGCTGGAGGAGCTGGACCGGCCGGGCGGCCCCGACGTCGGCGCGCTGCGCTCCCTGCGGCGCTGTGTGTCCGCGGGCGAGAACCTGCCGGCGGCGACCTGGAACGCCTGGTACGAGCGCACCGGCCTGAAGCTCATCAACGGCATCGGCGCGACGGAGCTGCTCCATATCTTCATCTCGGCCGCCGACGGCGACATCCGCCCCGGCACGACCGGACGGCCGGTCCCCGGCTGGCAGGCGCGGGTGGTGGACCGGGCCGGAGCCGAGGTGGCAGACGGCGAGGAGGGGCTGCTCGCGGTGCGCGGGCCGGTGGGCTGCCGGTATCTCGCCGATCCGCGCCAGAGCGAGTACGTCCACCAGGGCTGGAACGTCACGGGTGACACGTACGTCCGGGAGGCCGACGGGTACTTCCGCTATGTCGCCCGCGCCGACGACATGATCATCTCGGCGGGCTTCAACATCGCCGGACCCCAGGTCGAGGAGGCGCTCCTCGCCCACCCGGACGTGGTGGAGGCCGCGGTGGTGGGGCACGAGGACGCGATGCGCGGCCAGATCGTGGTGGCGTACGCGGTGGTACGGGACGGGGTGGCGCGGAACGCGGAGACCGCCGCGGCGCTGCGGGCGTTCGTACGGGCCCGGCTGGTGCCGTACAAGAGCCCCCGGAAGATCGTCTTCCTGGACGCGCTGCCCAGGACGGCCACGGGCAAGCTGCAGCGGTTCCGGCTGCGCGCGGACCCCGACGAGGCGACCACCCCCTAGAGTGATCACGTGGTCGAGCAGCACACCCCCCGTTCCCTGATCGTCTCGCTGTACGGCGCGTACGGCCGCGGCCTCACGCCGGGCGAGGACCCGTTGCCGGTGGCCGAGCTCATCCGCCTCCTCGCGGTGCTGGGCGTGGACGCGCCGTCCGTGCGCTCGTCGGTGTCCCGGCTGAAGCGGCGGGGCCTGCTGCTGCCCCGCCGGACGGCGGACGGGGCGGCCGGGTACACCCTGTCGGACGACGCCCGCCAGCTTCTGGAGGACGGGGACCGCCGGATCTACGCCCGTACCCGTCCGGCGCTCTCCGACGGGTGGGTCCTCGCCGTCTTCACCGTGCCCGAGGCCGAGCGCCACAAGCGGCACCTGCTGCGCTCGCGGCTCGCCCGGCTGGGCTTCGGCACGGCGTCCCCCGGGGTCTGGATCGCCCCGGCACGGCTGTACGAGGAGACCCGTCACACCCTGGAGCGCCTGGAGCTCTCCGCGTACGTGGACCTCTTCCGCGGCGAGCACCTGGGGTACGCGCCGACCGCGGAGGCGGCGGCCCGCTGGTGGGACCTGCCGTCGATCGCCAAGCTCCACGAGGAGTTCCTCGCCGCCCACGAGCCGGTCCTGCGTGCCTGGAAGGCCTCCCCCGGATCGGCGGAGGACGCCTACCGCGACTATCTGTTCGCCCTGGACTCCTGGCGCCGCCTCCCCTACGAGGACCCGGTCCTCCCGGCCGAGCTGCTGCCGCAGGACTGGCCGGGCGCCCGCTCGGCGGCGGTCTTCGCGGAACTCCACGAGCGGCTGCGGGACCGGGGGGCGGAGTTCGCGCGTCCGCCGGCCGCCGGGCCGGCGTGAGCGGGGAGGCGGACGGGGCGGTGGAGCCCGCGTGGCTGGTCGCGGCGAACGTGGTGGCGTGGCGGCGGTGGGGGGACCTCGGGCAGGAGCGGATCGCGCGGGAGCAGCGGCTCACCTACCCCGGCGGGCCCCACCTGGAGCCGTGTCTGTGCCACGCGTGTCTCTGCCACGAACGTCGCGGCGTCAGTTCAGGGTGAGCCGGGGCCTGGGCGCGTCCGTGCGGCCCGTCGGGGGTGTGCGGCTGCCTGCCCGGTACGGGTCCGGCCAGGGTGCCGCTCGGCCCTGGTAGCCCTGCTCGGCCGCCGCGTGCAGGGTCCAGTGCGGGTCGTAGAGGTGCGGGCGGGCCAGAGCGCAGAGGTCGGCCCGGCCGGCCAGGAGGAGGGAGTTGACGTCGTCCCAGGAGGAGATCGCGCCGACCGCGATCACGGGGACGGAGAGCGCGTTGCGGATCCGGTCGGCGTACGGGACCTGGTAGGAGCGGCCGTACTCGGGGCGTTCGTCGGCGACGACCTGGCCGGTGGAGACGTCGAGGGCGTCCGCGCCGTGGGCGGCGAAGGCGCGGGCGATCGTGATCGCGTCCTCGACCGTGGTCCCGCCCTCCGCCCAGTCGGTGGCGGAGAGGCGCACGGTCATCGGCCGGTCGTCGGGCCACACCTCCCTTACGGCGTCGAAGACTTCGAGCGGGAAACGCAGCCGGTTCTCCAGCGGGCCGCCGTAGGCGTCGTCCCGGTGGTTGGTCAGCGGGGAGAGGAATCCCGACAGCAGATAGCCGTGGGCGCAGTGCAGTTCGAGGAGATCGAAGTCGCAGCGGGCGGCGCGCCGGGCCGCGGCGGCGAACTCCTCCCGTACGGCCGCCATGCCCGCCCGGTCCAGGGCGCGCGGGACCTGGTTGACGCCCGGCCGGTAGGGCAGCGGTGAGGCGGCCGTCAGCGGCCAGTTGCCGTCGGGGAGCGGCTGGTCGATGCCCTCCCACATACGTCGGGTGGAGCCCTTGCGGCCGGAGTGGCCGAGCTGGACGCCGATCGCCGTGCCGGGCGCCTGGACGTGCGTGAAGGCGGTGATCCGGCTCCATGCCTCGGCCTGCTCGTCCGTCCAGAGGCCGGTGCAGCCAGGGGTGATACGGCCCTCGGGGCTCACGCAGACCATCTCGGTCATGACGAGACCGGCACCGCCGAGCGCCCGCGCGCCGAGGTGGACGAGGTGGTAGTCGCCGGGGAGGCCGTCCTCGGCGACGTACAGGTCCATCGGCGAGACCACGACCCGGTTGCGCAGGGTGAGTCCGCGCAACCGGAAGGGCGTGAACATCGGGGGCGTGTCGGGCGGGCAGCCGAAGTCCCGTTCCACGGAGTCGGTGAACCTCGGATCGCGCAGCCGGAGGTTGTCGTGGGTGACGCGGCGGCTGCGGGTGAGGAGGTTGAAGGCGAACTGCCGTGGCGGCTGGTGCAGGTAGCCGTCCAGCTCCTCGAACCAGCGCAGGCTGGCCGCCGCCGCGCGCTGCGTGGACTCGACGACGGGCCTGCGCTCGGTCTCGTACGCGGCCAGCGCCCCCGCCAGCGTGGGCTGCTCCTCCACGCAGGCGGCGAGCGCGAGTGCGTCCTCGACGGCGAGCTTGGTACCGGAGCCGATGGAGAAGTGCGCGGTATGGGCGGCGTCGCCGAGGAGGACGACGGTGCCGTGGGACCAGCGCTCGTTGACCACCGTACGGAATGCGGTCCAGGTGGAGCGGTTGGAGCGCAGGGTCCGGCCGCCGAGCACGTCGGCGAAGATCTTGGCGCAGCGGGCGGTGGACTCGTCCTCGTCCGTCTCGTCGAATCCGGCGGCCTGCCAGACCTCTTCGCGCATCTCGACGATGACGGTGGAGGCGTCGGAGGAGAAGGGGTAGCCGTGGAGCTGCATGACGCCGTACTCGGTCTCGGCGATCTCGAAGCGGAAAGCGTCGAGAGCGAAGTCGGCGGCGAGCCAGATGTAACGGCAGCGGTGGGTGGTGATGCGGGGGCGGAAGACGTCGGCGTGCGCCTCGCGGGTGGCGCTGTGGACGCCGTCGGCGGCGATGACGAGGTCGTGTGTGGCGGCCAGCTCGGCGGCGGGCGGGGCCTCGGTACGGAAGCGGAGCCGTACGCCGAGTTCCGCGCAGCGCGCGTGCAGGATCTCCAGGAGCCGGCGGCGGCCGAGCGCGGCGAAGCCGTGGCCGGAGGAGGTGAGGAGGTGTCCCCGGTGGCCGATGTGGATGTCGTCCCACCGGACGAACTCGCCCTGGAGGGCGCGGTGGACGGTGGGGTCGGCGTGCTCGATGCCGCCGAGGGTCTCGTCGGAGAGGACGACGCCGAAGCCGAAGGTGTCGTCGGGGGCGTTGCGCTCCCAGACGGTGACCTCGCGGGCAGGGTCGAGCCGCTTGAGCAGGGCGGCGGCGTAGAGCCCGCCGGGCCCGCCGCCGACGACTGCGACACGGAGGCTTCCCGCCGCACCGGCGCGCCGCCCCGGGCGGACCGGACCCGGCACCGCGGGCGCCTCGGACGCCGGCCTCTGCTCGGGCATGGTCAGTGCCCCGTCCACTTCGGAGGGCGCTTCTCCGTGAACGCGGCGTGGAACTCCGCGTAGTCCTCGCCGTTCATGAGCAGCGCCTGGGTGGCGGCGTCCAGCTCGACGGAGGCCGCGAGCGGCATGTCCAGCTCGGCGGTGAGCAGGGCCTTGGTCTGGGCGTGGGCGAGGGCCGGTCCGTCGGCCAGGCGGCGGGCGAGCTCGGCGGCGCGGGCGGGGGCACCGCCTTCGTCGGTGAGTTCGCTGAGCAGGCCGATACGTTCCGCTTCCGTGGCGCGTACCGGTTCGCCGAGCATGAGGAGCCGGGTGGCGTGGCCGAGGCCGACGACCCGGGGCAGCAGGTAGGCCGCGCCCATGTCGCCGCCGGAGAGGCCGACGCGGGTGAAGAGGAAGGCGAACCGGGCGCTCGGGTCGGCGATCCGGAAGTCGGCGGCGAGTGCCAGGACCGCGCCCGCGCCCGCCGCGACGCCGTGGACGGCGGCGATCACGGGAAAGGGGCACTCGCGGATCGCGCGGACCACCTGTCCGGTCATCCGGTTGAAGTCGAGCAGCTGGGCGGTGTCCATGGCGAGGGTGGCGCCGATGATCTCGTCGACATCGCCGCCGGAGCAGAAGCCACGCCCCTCGCCTCCGAGGACGAGGGCGCGGACGGCACGCTCGCGAGAGAGCTCGGCGAGCAGGTCGCGCAGGTCGGCGTAGGCGCCGAAGGTGAGCGCGTTGAGTTTCTCGGGTCGGTCGAGGGTGACGGTGGCGACGCCGTCGTCGACGGTCAGTCGCAGATGCCGCCAGCGCTCGGTGCGGGGTACGGAGCCGGTAAAGGGGCTCATACGGGACGCCCTCCCTTCCTCCTCCCTGGAGCGTATCACCGTGTTGTGACTGTCGTCACGAGTGCGCGATATGGCGAGGGGGGGCGGGTTCCGCGGCCGAAGGTCCCGCCGGGCTGGTGACCCTGGCCCCGCTCATGTGGTGACCCTGGCCCCGCTCAAGGGGGAGGGGGTGCCCATGGAGTCCGCCCGGCGGCTTCGTAAGGTGGAAAGCGGGTCGTCTCGGGACACGTAACTCCCCACGCCCCTCCCCCAGCCCTCCGCGAACGGACCTCCGCCATGCTCGAAGCCACCGGCCCCAGCTCGTGGCGCATCGAGCTTCCCCACAGCACGGCCGCCGTGCCGATGGCCCGTGCGCTGGTCCGCACGGCGCTCACGGACGTCGACGCGCCGGCCGACGGCGACACCGCCGAGCTGCTGACCGCGGAACTCGTCGCCAACGCCGTGGAGCACACCACGGACGGGGGTCCGATCGAGCTGGTCGTCGAGGTGCTGCCGGGCGGCTGCCAGGTCGAGGTACACGACGGGCTGCCCGCCCACCCCGCGGAGCTGATCGGGCCGGGGCGGGGCGAGGCGCCCGACCCCTGGCAGGAGCACGGCCGCGGTCTGTTCCTCGTCCGCGCCCTCAGCAGCGACTGCGGCCACCAGCGGCGCCCGGGGCGGTAGCGGCACCGCGGGCCGGAGCGGCACCCCGGGCCCCGGGGCCGCGCCGGCCGGGGCCGTATCGGCCGGGACGGGGTCGGTGGGGCCGTGCCCGGCGGGCGCCATCCCGCCGGAACCGTCTGGAGCGGGGGACGGCGGTGGTCGGGACCACGCCGGTCAGAGCCGCGTCGACGGGACCGTGCCCGGCCGTCCGCCCCGCCGCACACGCCTAGGTTCGGACGGCGCCGGTCCGGGCCGTATCGGCCGGGACCTCGCCGGCCGGGACCTCGCCGGCAGAGGGCGCACAGGCCGCGGGCATACCGGTCGGGGGCGTACCGGCCGCGGGCGTACCGGTCGCGGGCGTACCGGTCGCGGGCGTACCGGCCGCGGGCGTACCGGCCGCGGGCATACCGGTCGGGGGCGTACCGGCCGCGGGCGTACCGGTCGGGGGCGTACCGGTCGGGGGCGTACCGGTCGGGGCGAGGCGGGAGTTACGGCGGCTGTAGAACGTGTAGACCAGCGCGCCGACGGCCAGGAAGACCGCGAACTGGATCCACGTCGTCCAGCCCGTGCCCCAGATCAGGTACAGGCAGAAGCCGACGCCGAGCACCGGGCTGAGCGGATAGAGCGGCACCCGGAAGGAGCGGGACAGCTCCGGGTTCCGGCGGCGCAGCGCGATCACCGCGATGTTGACGACGGCCATGACCGCGAGCGTACCGATGGTCGTCAGACCGACCACCACGTCGAGCGTGGAGAACGCGGCCGGGACCGCGAAGACGCCGGCCACGATCCAGGTGTTGGCGACGGGGGTCGCGCTCTTCGGGGAGACCCGCTCGAAGATCCGGGGGACGAGTCCGTCACGGGACATGGACATCAGGACGCGGGTCTGCCCGTACATCACCGCGAGCACGACGGACGCGATCGCGACGACCGCGCCGAATGCGATGATCCCGCCGCCGACCGTCGACCCGGTCACCTGGTCGACGACGAGCGAGAGCGCGGCCGGCCGGCCGGCGACGTCGTCGGCGCCCAGCGCGCCGATCGCCGAGAGCGCCACCGCACCGTAGAGCACCGTGACCACACCGAGGCAGACGAGGATCGCGATCGGGATGTTGCGACGGGGGTTCTTGACCTCCTCGCCGGCGGTGGTGATCGCGTCGAAGCCGATGTACGAGAAGAACGCCAGCGACGCCCCCGCGGTGATCCCGGCGGCGCCGTGCGCCGCGAACGGCGCGAGGTTGCCGTCCTCGAAGGCGGTGAAGCCGATCGCGAGGAAGACGATCAGGATTCCGATCTTGAGGACGGCCATCGCGGCCGTCGCCCGGGCGCTCTCCCGGACGCCGCGCACCAGCAGGACGGCGGCCAGCGCGATGACGACCACCGCGGGCAGGTTGATCACGCCGCCGTCGCCGGGGCCGGCGGAGACCACGTCCGGCAGCCGCAGACCGACGAGGCTGTCGAGCAGCTCGTTCAGGTACTGGCTCCAGCCGACCGCGACCGCGGAGACCGACACGCCGTACTCCAGGAGCAGGCACCAGCCGACGAGGAACGCCACCCGCTCGCCGAGGCTCGCGTAGGCGAAGGAGTAGGAGGAGCCGGAGACGGGGATCGCGCCGCCCAGCTCGGCGAAGGAGAAGGCGGTGAACACGCAGGTGATCGCGGCCAGGACGAAGGACACGACGACGGCCGGGCCCGCCTCCGCGACGCTGTCGGAGAGGCCGACGAAGATGCCGGTGCCGACGATGGCGCCGATGCCGAAGCACACGAGCTGGAAGAGGCCCATGGTGCGCTTGAGGCCATGGCCTTCGAGGTCCGCGCCGGATTCGGCGATGAGCTGCTGGGGGGACTTGATCCGCGGCGCGGACGGGGACATGCGGGGGTTCTCATCTCTGGTCGGGCAGGGCGCACCGGGTGCGGACGCGCGAGTGGGGTCCGAGCGTGCGAGCTCGAACCCCACCATTCGATCCGATGGTAACCACGGGAGCGCATATACCCCCGATCGGACGTATCGCTATTCGGCGCCCGCCATGGTGGCGACGAGGACCGCCTTGATGGTGTGCATACGGTTCTCGGCCTCGTCGAAGACGACGGAGTGCTCGGACTCGAAGACCTCGTCGGAGACCTCCAGCTCGGTCAGACCGTGCCGGGCGTGGATGTCCCGGCCGACGGCCGTGCCGAGGTCGTGGAAGGCCGGCAGGCAGTGCAGGAACTTCACACCCGGGTTGTCCGTCGCGCGCAGGACGTCCATGGTCACGGCGTACGGCGCGAGGTCGGCGATCCGCTCGTCCCAGACCTCCTTGGGCTCACCCATGGAGACCCAGACGTCGGTGGCGACGAAGTCCGCGCCCCGGACGCCTTCGGCGACGTCCTCGGTGAGGGTGATCGTCGCACCGCTCTTCTCCGCGAGCGCGCGAGCCGAGGCGATGATCCCCTCGCTCGGCCAGTACGCCTCGGGCGCCACGATCCGCACGTCCATGCCGAGCAGGGCGCCGGTGACCAGGTAGGAGTTGCCCATGTTGAAGCGGGCGTCGCCGAGGTAGGCGAACGCGACCGCGTCGAGAGGCTTGTCCGTGTGCTCGGTCATGGTGAGGACGTCGGCGAGCATCTGGGTGGGGTGCCAGTCGTCCGTCAGACCGTTGAACACGGGCACGCCCGCGTGGGTGGCGAAGTCCTCGACCTTCGAGTGGCTGTCACCGCGGTACTCGATGGCGTCGAACATCCGACCGAGGACGCGGGCCGTGTCCTTGACCGACTCCTTGTGGCCGATCTGCGAGCCGGAGGGGTCGAGGTAGGTGGTGGAGGCGCCCTGGTCGGCGGCGGCGACCTCGAAGGCGCAGCGCGTCCGGGTCGACGTCTTCTCGAAGATCAGGGCGATGTTCCTGCCCCGCAGCCGCTGGACCTCGGCGCCCGCCTTCTTGGCCGCCTTCAGCTCGGCGGCCAGGTCGATCAGACCGCGGAACTCGTCGGCGGTGAAGTCCAGCTCCTTGAGGAAGTGGCGGCCGATGAGGTCGGTGGCCATGGGGCGCTCCTGGATACGGTCGGGGACGGCGAACATGTCAGCGACTGGAAGTCTATACGTATATCAGTATGGCTATACAGTGACGCCGCACACTCGTCGTCCTCCGTCCCCTCCCCGTCCGTTCCTCACACGGCGTCGCGCTCCACCGGGCAGCTCATACAGCGTGGGCCGCCCCTCCCCCGTCCCAGCTCGCTGCCCGGGATCTCGATCACCTCGATGCCCTGCTTGCGCAGATGGGTGTTGGTGGTCGCGTTCCGCTCGTACGCCACGACGACCCCGGGCTCGACGGCGAGGACGTTGCAGCCGTCGTCCCACTGCTCGCGCTCCGCCGCGTGGACGTCCTGCGTGGCGGTGAGGACACGGATGTCCTGGAGGCCGAGCGCGGCGGCGATCGCGCTGTGCATGTGCTCGGGCGGATGGTCGGTGACCCGCAGCGACTGGCCCTCGTCGCCCGGTTCGATCGTGTACGAGCGGAGCATGCCGAGCCCCGCGTACTGGGTGAAGGTGTCGTGGTCGACCATCGTCATCACCGTGTCGAGGTGCATGAACGCGCGCCGCTTCGGCATGTCGAGGGCGATGATCGTCCGGGCCGAGCCGGCCGCGAACATCCCTCGGGCCAGCATCTCCACCGCCTGCGGGGTGGTCCGCTCGCTCATCCCGATCAGGACGGCCCCGTTGCCGATCACGAGGACGTCGCCGCCCTCGATCGTGGACGGGTAGTCGGCCTGGCCCTCGGACCAGAGATGGAAGTCGCCCGCCTCGGAGCCGGTGAAGAGCGGGTGGTGCTTGTAGATCGCCTCGAAGTGGACCGTCTCGCGCTGGCGGGCGGGCCAGCGCATCGCGTTGATGGAGACGCCGTCGTAGATCCAGGCGGAGGTGTCCCGGGTGAAGATGTGGTTCGGCAGCGGCCTGACGACGAAGTCGTCCAGGTCCATGACATGGAACCGCACCGAGGTCGGCTCGCGGTGCTCGGCCAGGAACTCCCGCTTCGTCATCCCGCCGACCAGCGCCTCGACGAGCGCGGTGGCGTCCAGGGAGTCGAAGGCCGCCCGCAGGTGGTCGGCGGCGAGCGGACCGTACTCCTTCTCGTCGAAGACCCGGTCGAGGACGAGCTTGCGGGCGGCGGGCAGTTCGAGGGTCTCGCCCAGGAGGTCCCCGAAGAGATGGACCTCGACGCCCCGGTCCCGCAGGACGTCCGCGAAGCCGTCGTGCTCCTGGCGGGCGCGGCGGACCCAGAGCACGTCGTCGAAGAGGAGAGCGTCCTTGTTGGAGGGTGTCAGCCGCTTCAGCTCCAGATCGGGCCGGTGCAGTATGACGCGGCGGAGCCGCCCGGTCTCGGAATCGACATGGAATCCCATGCGCCCATCCTGACGGAGCCGGGCGGCTCGCGCGGGGTTCTCCCCTCACGTCACGTCAGGTCACGTCACCGAGTACGCGACGATGACGGCGAGGAGGGTGACGATCACGGCGACGAGGGTCAGGGCGACGAGCCGGGCGTCACCGCCGGAGGGTTCGTGCGGGGGCGCCGGAGCGGGGGGTACGGGAGCGGGGTGCGGCGGCGGGGGTACGGGAGGCGAGGCCGTGGGGGCCGTCGCGGTCGCCGGGGTCGCGAGGGGTGACGTCGGGGGCGGGACCGGGGCCGGGGCCGGGGCCGGGGCCGTGGCCGTGTCGGCCTCGTGGAGGAGCGCCTGCCAGACCTCCTCGGGAAGCCCCGGGCGCTCGCCCTCCACGATCTGGCGGTACGCGCCCCGTGCGGCCGGCACGTCACTCGTCCGCAGCCGCGACAGCAGCGCGACGAGAACGCCGACCGCGGGCGGGTCGCCCTCGTCGAGGAGGGGACGCACGGCCCAGCGGTGGAGGGCGGCCGCGTTGGCCGCGCGCTCGGACTCGGCGGGTTCGCCGGGCAGGGCGGAGCCAGGGGCCGTCACGAACAGCTCGGCGGCGAGGACGAGATCGCGGAACTCGCGACGCAGGGGCGGGGGCCAGGCCGGGAGACGGCGCGCGACCTCGTGCATGAGGAGGGTGGTGATCGGGTAGGGGCGACGACCCCGGAGCGCGGCAAGCAGCTCGGCGTCACCGGCGGCCCCGATGCGTGCCGCGTCCGCCGTCCCGTCGGCGACCCACCGGACGAGCCCGGTCTCGACGGCCTTCCCGCGCCGCCGCCACGACCTGACCGCCCGCCACCGGCCCTGCCCGCCCTCGGGCCCCCGCCACAGGGGCGGCACGACGGCCACGGGCACGGGCGCGGGGCCCGGACGACCGACGGGCGCGGGGGCCTGGCGGGGCGGGGTGGACGGCCTGTCGGGGGCCTCGCGGGGCGGGGCGGGGGAAGGCGCGTCGCGGTACGGGCTCGGGGCCTCCCGGGGTGGTGCGGAGACGGGCGCATCGCGGTACGGGCTCGGGGCCTCCCGGGGTGGTGCGGAGACGGGCGCGTCGCGGTACGGGCTCGGGGCCTCCCGGGGTGGTGCGGAGACGGGCCCATCGCGGTACGGGCTCGGAGCCTCCCGGGGCGGATCCTCCGGCGGCGCCGGCGGCCCTACCGGGGCTTCGCGGTACGGGCTCGGGGTCTCCCGGGGCGTCGGGGTGTCGCGGTACCGGCCACCGGTCACCCCGGTCGGGCGGTACGGGTCGGCGAGGTCTTGGGGGTCTCGGGGGTCCCTGGGGTCCCTGGGGTCTCGGGGGTCTCGGGGGTCTCGGGGGTCTTGGGGGTCCCCGGGGTCCCTGGGGTCTCGCTCCGGGGGCCTGTGCGCTTCGGGGACCGTGCGTGCGGCGACCGGGGTCTCGGGGGGGTCCCGGTACGGGTCGGGGGCACGGCGGTCCTCGTGGGCGGCGGGGCGCGGATCCCAGGTGCCACCGTCAGCCGGAGCCTCCGCGTCGGTCTCCGGCTCCCCCGTGCCCGTACGGCGGGCGCGGGTGGGCGTCGCCGTGCCGTCGAGGCGCTTCAGGGCGCGTTCGGCCCGCTCCATGAGCGGGAGGTCGCCCGCGCCCGGGACCTCGCGGAGTGCCGTCGCCACCCGGCTCTCCGGGCCGCCGCGCACATGGTGGTGGACCAGCCGCGCCGCCAGCTCCTCCGCACGGTCGCCGAGCCGCTCCAGCGGGTCCACGCGGCGCCGTTCCGTGTTCCGGCTCGCCGCCCCCGACCACTGTCCGACGAACACGAAGCGCAGCGAGGTCAGTTCCGCCGTGTCGTGACTCGCGAAGGTCCAGCGGCGCGGGCGCGGGACGGTGCCGAACATCCCGTGCAGCCCCCGCAGCACCGCGCAGGCGGTGTCGCCCCGCTCGTCCAGGAGCGTGAACCGGGCCTGGGGATGTCGCAGCAACTCCGCGACCGCTCCCGTGAGTTCCCGCTCCACTCCCGGCAGGGCCAGGTCGAGTACCCGCTGCCCGGTCCCGGCCGAGGCGGCGAGCACCTCCCTCGGCACCACGGGCAGCGCGCCGCGTACCAACCCCGACGGCAGCTCCGCCCCGTCCCAGTCCCACGCGTGCAGCCCGAGGCAGAACGCCGGGTCGAGCAGCTCCGCCGACCCCACGAGCGCGTGGCAGACCACCGACTCGCGCCTGCCGGCCTCCCGCAACGGCGTGCGGCGGATCAGCACGACGCCCGCGAGCTGCTCCACACGGAGGAGCGCGGGCCGCGTCTCCTCACCGTTCGCCCGCAGCAGCGTCCCGTAGATCCGGAAGAGCGCCTCCACCTCGTCCCGCGGCCCCGACCACGCCACCGGGCCGAAACCGGTGCTGCCGACCTCGTTCTCGCTGTCCCAGCGGAAGACGATCTGGTCCGCCTCGTCCTTCGACCGTGCCATCAGCCTCTCCCCTCGTTCGGATCCGCCTCGGGAAGCAGCCCGCACATGGCGAAGATGGACAGCAGCGGTGCGAGGACCCGGCGGGACCGGGCCCCGTGCGGGAACCGGTCTCCCCTCGCCTGCCCGCCGGTCGCCGCGACGAAGTGCAGCGTGCAGCGGGCGCAGTCGTCGAACGGTTTGAGCCAGGCGCGGCTCGCGTGGTGCGCCAGGAAGGCGTAGGCGTCCCGGCTCTCGGCCCGCAGGGCCTCCCGGTCGACCCGTGGGGGCATCGCGCGCCCCAGCCAGCGGTCGACGGCGGGTTCGAAGCGGACCAGGTCGGACTTGTTGACGGCGATCGCCGCCGGAGCGCCGACAAGTCCGCTGCTCAGCCGCTCCATCCGGTTGAGCACGGTCGTGAACGCCTCGTCGCCGAGGTCCCGGCGGGGCAGGCCGTCCTGCTCGCGGACGGGGTCGAGCGACGGCATCCGCAGCGCCCGCAGCGGGTCGAGGACGAAGACGAAGGCGTCGACGCCGGTCAGGAAACGTGTCACCTCACCGTCCTGGGCGAGGTCCTCGCCCGCGAGGTCGAAGAAGACGACGGGCCGGGGTGTCGCGCCCCGGGCGGAGACCAGCAGCCCGTCGGCGAACCGGGCGAAGGTCTGCTGGACGGTGCGGCCCAGCTGCCGCCCCTGTTGCAGGCTCTGTACCCGTTCCCGCAGGTACGTGCGGTGGGCGTCGGGGTTGAGCGGCAGGCACTTCAGGCCGTACGGCTCCAGGCCGCCCAGCTCGACCTCGCCGAGTATGGCCGCCAGCAGATGGGTCTTGCCGACGGACGAGCTGCCGACGAAGGCGATGGACAGCGGGTCGCCGCTGGTGAGGTAGGGGACGGGCAGTTCGTGCGCCTCGTCCCCCGGTCCGGCGTGCGGGCACAGGTGGTACGCCTTGCGCAGGATCTCCCGCAGGTGCGCGGGCCGGTGTTCGGCGCCGAGGTCGAGCGGGATCCGGTTGCCCTTGGCGTCGATGGTGACGAGCAGACTCTCGTCGTACTCCACGGGCAGCAGGCAGTGCGGACACATCCGCGCCCGGGACGGCGACGTCACGGGAGGGGCGGGAGGTGCGGGAGCCGGCGCCGGTGCGGGGGGCGGCGGATTCCGGTCGGACCCTTCTGTGCCGCCGAAGCCCGCGCGGAGCCGTGCGCGCAGC
>NZ_JBHUYJ010000021.1:0-18509 GCF_042668715.1 Streptomyces sp. NPDC057271 | reverse complement strand
GGTGGGGGGGGGGGGGGGGGGGGGGGTAGAGTTGTTTCCTTCGCTCCTTTTTCGCTAAAGCAACGCCGCCGGGCGCCCCGCCCCCGAGCTCCTCCCCCCCCCTGCACCAGGTCGTAGGGGTTGCGCGGCCCCTCCCGTACGGGCGCCTCCTGCGTCCCGGCGCCCACCGCGCCCGGCACCGTCGCCCCGGCCGCCCCCGACAGCTCGCGTTTGCGGGCCAGTCGGGCGTCGAACTCGGCGCGGCCCCGGCTGAGCGGATCGGCGGCACCGACGGCGGTGGCGAGCGGATCGGGGACGTGCAGCAGCCGCAGCAGTTCGGCGGGCGACGGCCGGGAGGCCGCCTCCGGAGCGAAGAGCCCGCTGTGTTCGAGCGCCGCGAGCCGGCGGTAGTCGCCGAGGTCCTCGGGCGGGCCGTCCCCCCGGTCGGGCTGACCGGAGAGGAGGAAGTACCCGATGCGGCCCACCGACCACAGGTCGTCGCGGGTGTCGGCGGTTCCGCGGCCCGCGCGCTGCTCGGGCGAGGCCCACGGCGCGGCGCCGAAGACCGCGCGCGCCTCCCCGTCGCGCAGCGCCGCGTACGGCTCGCACAGCCGCACATGGGTGCCGTCCCACCTCACGGTGTCGGGGGCGATCGCCCGGTGCACCAGGTCGAGTTCACTCAGAAGGCGTACGGCGAGGGCGAGTTGGGCGACGATCCGTTGCTGCTCGTCGCCGCCGAGGCGCCCGGCGCACTCGGCGAGCGGGGCGCCGACGGGCAGCCGGTAGAGCACGAAGGGCTCCGCGCACCCCAGGTCGAAGCCGATCACCCGGGTGAAGACCTCACCGAACTTCTCCGCTCCGTAGCGCCGTTCGATCGCGACGGCGGCCGCGACCTCCCGTTCGAGCATGTCGTAGGCGTGCGGGTCCGCCTGTGCCGAGGGAGGCAGGCGGAACTGGACCACCGGCCATCCGGCGCTGAGCGTGACCTCGCGGGCGAGGACACCGGGGCGGCCGGACGGTCTGCGGTCCTCGCCGTAGCGGACGGCGAAGCGGATCGACTCCTCAAGGTGGGTGGTGAACTCCAACTCCTCGTAAGGATCGTGTTGTTGCTGTGCCTGTGGGTCGGTCATGGCGCCCCCGCCTCCTCGGCTCTGACGATCCGCACCACGTCCGGGCGCAGCGGTACGAGCCGCAGGACACCGGCGTGGCGTCCCCCGCCCGTCCACTCCACGTCCTCGGCGGTGCCCCGCCAGATGTCGTCGCCCGTCGCCCCGCGGCGCATCGTCTCCGGTACGAAGCGGACCTGGCGGACGGAGGAGGGGTCGTGCGAGAGGAGCCGCAGATGCTCGGGGCCGCACATCGGCACCGCGAGGTCGGGGTCGTCATCGGCGATCAGCCGGGCGACCGCGTCCGGGGCGACGCCGGTGAGCCGCGCCGCGTCGGGGCGCTCGCGCCGGGTCGCTCCGCCGGGTGGCGGGGAGGCCGCGACGTCCCGCTCCAGGCGGACGCGGGTCTCGTCGAGCAGCTCGGTCAGCCGTTCGTCGAGCGCCGGCCGGCCTGCGTGGGCCGGATCGCGTTCGATCCCCGCCCAACAGCCGTCGAGAATACGGACGGTGCCCTCGACGAGGTCGGCGACGAGGGTGTCCACGAGCGCGGGACCGCCGTCACCGTGCCGGCGTTCCAGCCAGGCGGGCGACGGGGAGTCCACGCCCGACCGCGGCGGGGGGACTTGACCGGGGGAGGCGGGTTTTCGCGCCCGGGGGTCGGGGCCGTCCGGTCCTTCGGAGAGGCCGGGCCCGCCGGGTGTCTCGGACGGGAGGTCGTCGCCCGCGCTGTCGTCCCAGTCATGCCAGCTCCAGGCCGCGTCCCCGCCCGGCGCGGGCCCCGTGGGTCCGGGGCCGGGGTCGTACGCGTACTCCCGGCCCGTGCCGTACGCGTACGTGTCGGCCGTCGTGGCCAGGCTCCGCAGCAGCCGTGCGACCGCCCCGGCGCCGTCCGAGCAGTGGTGGCGCACGTCGGCGAAGAGCCAGTCGTGCACGGCGGTCCGGATCACGAGCTGGTGGATCTCCCTCAGTACGGTCCCGGCACGCTCCGGGTCCGCCCGGGCCCACCAGTCGTCCACGGCCCGCGTCCAGTCCCGCAGGGCGAGTGTCAGGACGACGGCCACGGCCACGGTCGCGGCCACCGCGCCCGCCCAGAGCGGGAGGGCGAGAGCCTGGCCGACGGCCGCTCCCGCCGCCCCGCCGACGAGGCCGCCGACGAGCCGGGGCGCGGTGCCCGTGCTCCCGCCTCCGTCGAACCGGCCGTCGGGTGAGCGGTTGGGCCTGCGTCGCTGCATGAGATGGGCGAGGACGGCGGCCAGCACCCCGACGGCGGGGCCGAGGACCCAGCCGACGAGCGGCCAGAGTCCGGCGAGGAGGGCGAGGACGCCGGTCGTCGCGGCGGCCACGGGACGCGAGCCGCCGGCCGTGAAGAAGTGCTGCGCGGCGATGCGGTTCACCTCGTCCGAGGAGCAGATCTCGTCGAGCCGGACGAGCCGGGCGGCGCTGCCCGCCGGAGCGGTACGCGTCGAGAGCGCGGCGAGCCGCGCGGCGACCGAGCGGAGCGGAAGCCCTCTGCCGATCAGCTCGTACGTGTGGTCGCGCAGGGCCGGGACGATCCCCGCGCGCGAGATCTCCCGTGGCATCTCGGGCAGTTCGATGCCCCGGTCGCGCAGGTGCCCCCGGTGCTCGGCGGTGAGCCGGGAGCCGCCCGCCGCGGTGAACGCGTCGGCGACGGCGGTACGGAACCGTCGCAGGGAGTCGGCCAGCCGCTCGATGTCGCCCGGCAGATCGAGCGACCGGCCGGAGGCGGTGAGGAACCCGGCCGGGCCGCGCACCCGGGTGTAGCCCTCGACGGCGTCGTCCAGGGCCTCCTCGCAGGTGAGCAGAAGGCCCCCGGCCCGGCCGTGGGCGGGGAGCCACGCGTGATCGGCGAGGGAGGGCGGGACGGACTCGTCGAGGAGCGCGGCGAGTTCGGCGGGGGCGCCCTTCGCGGCGGGCGCCTGGGCGGGGACGTCCGGTCCGGCCAGCCCCTCCACCGCCTGCCGCCAGGAGCGCGCGCGTGCCTCGTCGGTCAGGTCGTGCTCCAGGACCCGGGCGGCGGGGACGGCCACGCCGTGCACGACGTCCGCGAGCGCTTCGAGCACGGCCTTGAACACCTCGGGACCGGACAGGACGTCCACCAGCGGGCGCAGCGCGTCGTCGTCCGGGTCGTCGAGCAGCCAGAGCACCCCGGCGTTGGGCGGGCGCAGGGTGAGGGACCGGCGCAGGCTGCGCTGCCCCGGGGTGCCGACGGCCAGGCAGACGATCCGGGCGGGGCCGTGGGACGAGAGGCGTTCGTGGAGGAGCTGGTGGGCGACGAGCTGGTCGGCGTCGTCGAGGACGAGGAAGCGGCGGTCGCCCACGGGCTGCGGAACGTCCAGGGCGGCGCGCACCACGCCGTCGGGGTCGTGCAGCGGGGCCCTCAGGTCGAGGCACACGGCGTTGCCGGGTACCGGATGTTCGGGGGTCGCGCGGGGGCTCACTCCTCCTCACCGTCCAGGTCCCAGGGGTAACGGACGTCCTCGGGCGCCTGCGCGGGCGCGGGCTTGTCCACCGGGTCGGGCGCGCGGTCGTACGCCGGCTCGAGGTCGTACGCCGGCTCGGGCGCGCGGTCGTACGCCGCCGGGAACACGGCCTCCTGCGGCTCGGCGGGCTGTGCCTGCGCCGGCACCCGCGTCGGCCGCACCGCCTGCTCGGCCGCCTGCGCCCGGCCCTGGACGTACCGGTCGAAGAGGGCCTGCAGGCTGGCCCTCACGGGATGACCGGCCCCGGAGAACCGCCGCTTCATGGCGGCCGGGAACGTCTCCGTCCAGAAGTGCCGCAGCGGCATCAGCCACTCCGCGTCCCTCTCCTCGTACTCGTCACTCAGCCGGTCGAGCAGCACCAGCTGGTGCGGGACGACCTTCTCGACGAGGTGGACGAAGAGCGGCGACGGGTCCGAGGGGACGTGACCGAGCCCCCGGGGCAGGGACTTCATGAGCCGTTCGCAGAACACCTCGATGATCTCGCCCTCGTCGAGCAGCGCCCACTGCTCGTACGCGCGCAGCAGCCCGGCCCAGCTGGAGAGCGCCCCGTCGAAGCCCTCCAGGCGGAGGGACATGGTCGCGGACTCGCCCTCCTGGAGCCGGATGCGGACGAGTTCCGGGGAGTCGGCGGGTCCCTGGATCCTGATGTGGCCGTTCCACATCGCGTTCAGCAGCCGGTGCAGGATCCGCTGCCGGTCCTCCTCGGTGGAGACCAGCCAGTCGTCCTGGTAGCCGAGCCGCTGACGCCAGTGCAGGAAGTCGTCCTCGCCCGCCGAGTCCCGTGCTTCGGCCCAGAGCTTGAGCACACCGCGCACCTCGGAGATGTCGGTCAGGTTCATCCCGCTGCGGAAGAGGACGACGGTGATGGAGTCGGTGTCCACGGCCCGGTACTCCCGTGTCGCACCCGGCGGCAGGTTGAGCGCCTCGGAGAGGTAGTCGGCCGCGCGGGAGTCGGACTCGCTCGCCGGATGGACGATGAGGATCTTCAGGGGACCGCCGCCGTCCGGGCTGAAGCCCACGGGGAGCAGCCCGGCGAGCCCGGAGCGGAACTGCTCCAGCCAGCGGACGTCGATCTTCGACTCGGCCGCCTCGTCACCGGACGCGGCGCGCAGCAACAGCTCCATCGAGGGCAGCAGCGGGCGCGTGTACCGGTCCTCGTTGGCCTCGCCGAAGAGCCGCTTCACGCGCTGTTCGACGACCTGCTTGATCTCCTTGACCGGGGCGCCGGGCGAGCGGCGGACGGCGTCCAGGGCGGAGCGCCAGTCCTCGGGCCGGACCAGCCGGCCCAGGAGTGTGGCGGCGTCGACGTTCTCGGGCAGCCGCTCGCTCTGCGCGAGCCGGTCGAGGACGTCGTCGTAGAAGGCCCGCAGGCTGTTCTGCGGGGGCAGGAGGTAGGCGACGCCGGTGCGGTCGTCGCGGTAGAGCTCCCGCCTGCGGTCGGCGAAGAGCCGGCCCTCGTCCTGCTCGTGGGCGCGCAGCGCCTTGGTCAGCTCGCCGAGGTCGTGGACGATCCGGTGCAGCGGGTCCCGCCACTGCGGCTCGCCCTCCTGCCAGCCGTGGTGCCACAGCTTCCGGGAACGCCACCGGTACCAGTCGTCCTGGTCGTGGAGCGCGTCCTGGACGTCGGGGTCGCCCCACCGGGCCGGTACGAGCCCGGCGGCGCTGCGCTTGATGTGCGGGATGACGGGCGCCGAGGCCTGGATGTGGCCGGGCCGTTCGGGTTCGTCGCGCCGGTTGTCGAGCATGCCGGTGAACCCCTCCCTCGCCACCCGGTCGGGATGGCCCGGCAGCCCGTTCAGGACGGCCTCCAGCTGGAAGGGGCCCACCTTGTCGAGCAGTTCACGTACTCCTGCACCGGGCTTGAACTCCTCGACCAGGCGCGGGACCTCGCGCTCCAGATTGCCCGCGAGCCGTTCGAGCGAGTCCTCCATGTCGCCGAGGCGGTCGTTGAGCGCCTTGGTGATGGCCCGGCTCCCCCGCGGGACCTCCTCCGGCACGGGCACGTCGAGGCCCTCGCGGGTCCACAGGCGGCCGACGCCGGAGCGGTTGAAGAGCTCCCGTACGAGATCGGGGGCTTCGGAGGCGGGCCTGCGGGCCTTCTCGGTCATGCCGCGGACGGCCTGCGCGAGGAGGCGGGCGGCGACGATCTCGGCGAGGTCGTCGATCGGCACGGTGAGGGACGCGGCGAGGCTGGTGGACATACCGCGGTAGCCGATGCCGGTACGGGCGGGAGTGGAGCGTTCCACGCTCTTGTTGACGAAGCTCGCGGCGAAGGACTGGTAGTCGTCGTCGCCACGGTTGTTCCCGCCGGTGTCCTCGCCGAGTTCGGTGCCGATGAGGGACATCACCATTGCGGTGATGGAGCGGCGCAGGTCCTCGGGGCGGATGACGGCGGGCTTGGAGAACAGGAACGCGGTCTGCACGGTGGAGGACCGCAGCGCGACGACGCCCTCGCCCGGGTAGTGGACGCTGATCCGGCCCCGCTGGTGTACGTCGCCGAGTTCGTCGAGGGCGTTCGGCACGTTCTGGTCGTCGACGAGCCGCGAGAGGTCCACCAGCGCGCGGGCCGCGTTCAGTTCGGCCTCGCGGCCGCCGCCGGCCTCGGGCGGGAACGCGGAGGGCATGACGACCAGCGGGTAGATCTTCACCCCGCGCACCTTGGCGTTGCGGAACTCGTGCCCGATGAGGTGGAGGAAATCGTAGAAGATCCCGGCGCCGGTGCCGCCGGCCACCGAGAAGGCGACGAAGACGTCACAGCCCCGGATGCGTCCGCCGCCGACCCGCTGGAGGTCGCCCGCGGCGGTCCCGATCGCGCTGATGGCCTCGCGCAGTTGACGCAGGACCGGTTCGATGCCGGAGCGCATGGTCGCGAAGAGCGCGGCACGGCCGACCGTCGGCAGCTGGCCCGCGCCGTCGTGCAGCGGGGCGACCCGGGGCTGACGGGCCTGGGGCGGCAGCCACGACCGGGTCTCCTCGTGCAGGGCGATCCGCAGCATGCGGGTCACGTCGGGCGAGGAGTCGAACTCGGCCGGCAGCAGGTCGCGGACCATCCTGGACGTTCGGGCGAAGGCCTGGTTCTCGGCCCCCTTGGCACGGAACTGCGGCTGGCGAAGCAGATCGCCTTCGCTGAAGTCGGCGTAGACGAACTGGAGGCACTCGGGCAACTGGAACGGCAGCCGCTTGCCCCCGTCGACGAGGTCGGTGCCGTCCGGGCCGCACAGCTCTCTGCGCAGGCTCCGTTCCAGTTCGCTGCCGATGCGTCCGCCGGTGCCGCCGAGGCCGACGAAGAGCATGGGCTGGTAGATCTTCATGTTCTCTCCCTTTGAGACCCGTCGTGCGTGGGCCGGTTCAGAAGTTCGGGTCCCATTGGCTGCTGGGTGCGGGCTGCTCGGCGCGGCCTTCGTCCGCGCCGGCGGTACGAGTCCGGTCGCGGGCACGGTCCTGGTCACGTGCCCGGTCGCGGGCACGGTCCTGGTCACGTGCCCGGTCGCGGTCACGTGCCCGGTCGCGGTCACGTGCCCCGTCACGGTCGCGGTCGCCGGGTGTGGTGGAGCCGCGCCGGAACCGGTCGCTCCATCCACCACCGCCGTTACCGCCACCGCCACCGCCACCACCACGGTTCGGGCGGGCCGGACCCGAGGACCGGCCCGTTCCGTCCGTACGCCCGGTGCCGCGCCCCGTGCCGTCGGTACGGCCCGGGCGGCGCCCGTCGCCGCCGATGGCGACGAACTCGAAGGCGTCGAGCCCGGCCGGCACCCCCGGGCGCAGGCCGAACTCCCGTCCCCCGTGCGGACGCAGCAGCATCTCGCCGCTTCCCGTCCGGCGCAGACGGTGGGCCGAGGAGGCGCTGCGGGCCCGGCGCAACGCCGGGGCCGCACCGCGCGCCTCCTCGATCGTGAAGAGGTACTCGCCCCCGGCGCTCTGGCCCCTGCGGACGGTGACCGAACTGAGGAGGGTGCCGTCGCGGAGGAGTTCGAGCCGGACACCGGTGAGGTCCTTGAGGCGCCCCGCCGCCGCGCGCCGGACGGCGATGACCAGCCCGGCCAGCAGGAGGAGCGCCGCCCCTGTCATGACCGCCCACCACCAGAGGTCCCACCAGGTGGGCGCCGCCTCGACCCGTACGTCGAAGAAGGCGGTGTCGAGGGTGCGGTCGGCGTCCCCGGTGTCCAGGACCGCGAGCCGGCCGCCCAGCTCGCCGACGGGCGTGCCGTGCCCGACCGCGACCGTGAAGTCGAACCGGGTACTCCGGCCCGCCTCGGCGGTGACCGCCGTCCGGGACAGCTTGAGTTCGGACCCGGCCGCCTGGTCCGCCAGAGCGAGGCGCAGGTTGTGCGGGACGCTGTCGTTGTTGGTGACGTTCAGGGTGGCCCGCACGGTGTCTCCCGGGTGAACCGTCACCCGGTCGACGGTGATCCCCGCGGTGACGGCCGGAGCGCCCTGGGTCGTACGGGCGTGCAGCGGGCGGTGGTCGGAGGTGACCCCGGGCGCCGCCATGTCCGTGACGAGCTCCAGGTCGCCGGTGGCGGTGGCGGGGACGGTCGTCCGGCCCGTGAACCGCACGTCGCCCGCGCGGACGTCGGGCGCGCGCCCGTCGTCGGCGAGGGCGACGGTGACGGGGCTGAACCCGGCGCCGCTGAGCACGGCCGAGACCTTCACTCCCTCCAGCTGCCTGGGGTCGGTGATGACGACCCCGCGCCGGGTCTGCATCCGCACGGCCACGACGACCTCCTCGCCGGCGCGCGGCGAGGCGGGGTCGAGGACGACCTCGGAGCGCAGCCGGCCCTGCCAGAGCGCGCGTACGGCGACCTCGCGGTCCCGGTGGCCCTCCGGCGCCTCGATGTGGACGCGCCAGCGGCCGGGCATCGGGTTCTTGACGCGCAGCGCCTCGACCGGCCCGTCCTGCCCGCTGACCTCGAAGCTGGAGCCGTCGAACTCGCCCTGGGTGGGGACCTTGCGGCCGCTCGGGTCGTAGTACGTCACCCGCACCTTGGGGTCGTGCTTGCCGACCGTGAGCGAGCCGTCGGTGGCGATCGGCGGGATGGTGACGGAGAGGTCGGCCGGCGGCTTGCCGACCGTGCCGTGGGCGATCCGGGCGCAGCGGGCCGCCGCGAACGTCTCCTGGAGCGCCTTGTCGATGCCGGCCGCGGTGTCGACCACCCGCATCCGCGGGACGGCGCCGGGGACGTCGGCGCAGCTGCCCCGGTAGCCGCCCTCGGCCATGGCGGTGAGCGCGCTCCTGTCGATCTCGCCGCCGAAGCCCAGGGGCCAGATCTGCACGGACGCGGCCCGGGCCCGCGCGAGTTCGTCGGCGAGCCGCCTCTCACCGTTGCTCTGCCGGCTCGCCTTGTCGGGGCCGTACTCGGGGCTGTCGCCCACGTCGAGCCTGCCGTCGGTGAGGAGGAAGACGACCTTGGGCGTGTTCGTGCGGCCGTCCTCCGTGAGCCGGGAGACGGCCTGGCGGATCGCCGCCGGAAAGTCGGTTCCGGGGCCCATGCGGGCGGGGTCCCGGCGGGTCAGCTGCGGGACGCAGTCGCTGAGGCGCTGCCGGCCGGCCGCGTCGGCGACGGTCAGCGGGCACACCTCGTGCACCGGGGACTGGCCCGGTTTCTCGGAGCTGCCGAATCCGATGACGGCGGCCCGGGAGCGCTCGGATATCTCACCCTGGCTGAGCAGGGCGGCCGCCTCGGTCTCCAGGGCCAGGTCCTTGTCGGCGAGGCTCTTGGACTGGTCGACGACGACGGCGAAGTCGATGGGGTCGGGGCCCTCGGCCGGAGCCGCCGCCGAGGCCGTGGGCCCCCACGGCGCCGCCGCGTCCGCCGCGCGCGGGCCGAGGGGGCCGCCGAGCGGGCCGGGGAGCGCGAGCAGCGCCCCGGCGAGGAGCAGAACGCCCCCGGTGTGTCTCCACTGCATTGTCTCTCACCACAGTCCGCTGAAGAGGGCCGGCAGGGCGCCGAGCGCGAGCGCGCAGACGCTGAGCCGCAGCCATCGGTATTTCGCGGCGAGCACGACACCGTGCACGCTCGCCTGTTCGAGGAGCCAGTCGGTGGCGTCGCCGCCGGACGCCGTGAGCCGGTCGCGGAGCGCTTCCGGGCTCGTTCCCGCGGTCAGTTCGCGCAGCAGGGTCCGGTCGGCATGGACGCGGGTGCGCGGGAGGACCACCGCGACGAGCATCAGGACCCCGGCCGACCAGAGCGTCCCGGCCACCAGCAGCAGGGCGAGACCCGCGCCGGAGGACGGCAGCGGACCGCTGTCGCGGGAGAACACCACCGCCAGGAAGGCGAGGGCGCCGGAGAGCAGGATCGCCGCCTTGGTGTCGGCCCTGCCGATGTCCTCGCGGACGGTCGTCAGGAGCCGCTCGGCCATGAATCGGAGATCGTCCGTGTCGGGGACGGGCGCGGTGTCGGGGGTCGAGGTGGGTGTGGGGGTGGGTGTGGGGGTGGGGCTCGATGTGGGGGTCGGGGGCGGTGCGGTCATTCGGTGTCCCAGTCGTCGAAGTCGGAGCTGGGGCGGCGGGAGGGTCCGCGATCACGGCCGCCGGGGTCCCGGTCGTCACGAGCCCGGTCGTCACGGCCCCGGTCGTCGAACCGTCGGTCGTCACGGGCCCGGTCGTCGAAGTCATGGGCGTCGCGGGCCCGGTCGTCGAGGTCCTGGGCGTCGAAGTCCTGGGCGTCGAACCGTCGGTCGTCGGTGTCGCGGTCGTCGAAGTCCCGGTAGCGGCGGCGGGCGCGGTCGTCGCGGTCGCGTTCCGAGGACGACTGGACGCGGGTCGGCTCGTACACCGGCCGCTCCTCCTCCTCACGCTCCGAGTCCTCCCAAGGGGGCTCGTTCCGGGACTCCGGCGTGTCGTCGTGCCAGGGCGGGCTCGGGGCGGGCGCTGTCCAGAGCCGCCCTTCCGCGCGCGGGGCCGGGCGGGTTGAGGACGTGGCCGGCGACACCGCCGAGGACCGTCCCCGTGCTCTCCCGCAGGAACTCCAGTACCTGGTACATCGGTTCGCCGATGTCGTGCCGTTCCAGGACACCGGTGTCGAGCAGGCGGTTGAACACCGCGAGGAAGTCGGCCTGGCCCTCGCGCTTCTCGTGCTGCAGCTCGCGTCTGATGTCCCACTGCTTGTCGGGGTTCATCGCCATGTGATGCGCGATCTGCGCAAGGTCGCCGCGCCGCAACAGCTCTTCGAGGTCGCGCGCCCGCTCGGCGACGAGCCGCCGCTCACCCAGCTCCTTCGCGCGCCGCTGCTCGATCTCCCGCTCGTCGACCTGCATGGACACGCTGACCCTGTCCCGCTTGCCGATCTCCTCCTTGATGGTGTCGTCCAGGTCGATGAAGACGAGGACCCTGGTGCGCAGTCCGAGGTCCCCGCCGAGGCTGAAGCGCCCGGAACTCAGCTCGTCGCGTACGGCCTCGTCGGCGCGCTGGGCGTCGGTGAGCCGGAACCGGCGGGACACCGCCCGCAGCCCGTCCAGAAGGTCGTCACGCAGCAACTCGGCCACGTCCCAGACCTGTTGGGACACGACGAGATGCGGGTCCACGACCTCCCACAGGACCCGCGCGGCGGCCTTGAAGAAGACGCCGTCGCCGGAGGCGGGCAGACTCAGCTCGAACTCGGTGACGTGGCGGCCGGTACGGACCTCGAAGACGGTGTACGGCGAACCCAGCATGGGCTTGTTGGTGTCCTCGGTGCGGTCGGGCCACATGACGCGGTGACCGCCGTTGCGGTAGAGCAGCACGGCCGCGACCCCGCCGCTGGTCCGCCTGTACGGGGGAGGGACCTCGCGGATCAGCGGGCCCGCGCCCTTCTCGCGCTCCCTCTGATCGTCCTTCGCCCGATCGCCCCGTTCCCGCTCAGCCCTCCCCCGATCGCTCCTTCCCTCGTCGCTCCTTCCCTCGTCGCGCCTCCCCTCGTCGCGCTTGCTCTCGTCACGCTCCCTCTCGTCACGCCTGCCCTGATCACGCCCCGCGCCGAGGCCGCCGTTCTGGTTCCGGGGGTCGTTCATCGGTCCGCTCCTTCTGCCACGGCGTCCCACATCCGGCCCGCGGCGCGCCTGTCCATCGGCCGGTCACGGTCGCCGACCAGTTCCTTCAGCAGTCCGCGCAGCCGGTCGCGGTCCCTGCGGCCGGCCCCGAGCAGCGGCAGCAGCCGGCACACGTGGGCGAGCGCCTCCTCGTCCTTCGCGGCGCGGCGCAGCAGGCTCCCGAGGCCGACGAGGGCCGCCTCTCCCGAGCGCGCGGTGCTGAGCGTGTGGCGCAGCAGCGCGGCGAGGTGGGGTGCGAGGTCGGGCCGGGTGGCGAGGAGGGCGACGAGCAGCGGCCGGGCGGCGTGCGGTTCGAGCTCGGGCACGTCCCGCAGTCCCCACAGGTGGGTGGTGCGGAACGTCAGCGTGTTGATCATGGAGACGAGGACCAGGTTGGCCAGATTGATCCGGCCGTCCCGGAGCCACTCGGTCATCCGCCGGGTGACCGTCTCCGGCTCCCCCGAGGCGAGCAGCCGGACGACACTGAACGAGGCCGTGCCGATGACGTCCACGTCGGTGGCCTCGCGGCCGCGTACGACGCGGGCGAGGGCGTCGAGCGAGCCCCCGACGGTCCCGGCCGCCAGCACGTAGCCGTGGGTGAGCAGGACGGTGTCGCGCAGTTCGTCCGCGCCGTCGTTCGCCCAGTCCTTCAGTACGGCGACGACGGCCGGCTGCACCCGTGGGTTGCGGGCGGCCTCGGCGAGCGCGGTGGCGGCGGCCATCCGCGGTACGGGGGTGTCCATCGCCGCCATCGGGGCGATCAGCTCTCCGAACCCGTAGATCCAGTCCCAGGAGCAGAGGACGCCGGCGGCGATGGAGGCACGGACCCACACCTCGGGGCGCGGGTCGTGGCAGAGGGTACGGAGCCAGCGGGAGACCGGGCCGCGCACGTTGTGGTAGCCGTGCCAGATCTCGGCGAGTACGGCCGTGGCCAGGGCGTCGCCCTGGAAACGGATGGCGCGGACGGGGACCTTGGCGGGGCCGAGGTCGAGCTCGCCGTCCTCCAGGACGGAGCGGGCGAGGACCGGGCGGCTGTCGCCGTGGGTGCCGAACAGGCGTCGGCCGGCGGGCTGTTCGGGGTCGAGGGTGGTGCTGAGCTCCCAGGTGAGGAGTTCGGCGGCCTCGGCCGCGATGCTGTACGCCGACCCGTCGAAGACGGCGACGGCGATCCGGAACGCTGTGGCGTTGAGCGCGGGCAGCGCCTCGGGCAGGGTGCCGGGGCGGTCCGCGCCGGCGAACCACGAGCGCGCCTGGGCACGGACGAACGCCGAGCAGTCCTCGAGGAGCTCCTCGTCGGTGAGCTCCTCCTTCTGCCGCCGGGCCAGGTGGTCGGCGAGCCGGGCGGCCTCGCGGGGGCGCAGCGCGTCGAGGCCGAGGGCCTTGGTCACGTCGGCGCGGCGGGCGAGCGCCCGCGCCCCGTCGAGGGCTCCTTCGGGCTCGCCTCGCAGCAGGGTCCGCAGATGGCGGTGGAGAACCTCGTCGGAGGGCGGCGGCGGGCAGTACATCCCGTACCGTCCGCGCAGCAGCCGGTCGGCGAGGTCGCCACTCTCCACGAGGACGACCCCGTACGCCTCCTGGCCGCGGAGTTGCTCGCTGAAGCGGTCGAGATGCAGCTCGGAGAGGCGTACGCGGCCACGGCGGGTCCGGTCGCGGGGCTCGTCGTGGCCCCGGTGCGGCTCGTGCTCCTGCGGGCCGTCGTCGGGAGGCAGCTCCAGGAGGTGGCCGCATCCCCGCTCCAGCGCGTCGGTGTCGATCTCGTCGACGCGGTGGCGGGGGTCGAGTCGGTTGACCCGGTGGTCGGTGAGTTCCGAGAGGAGGGCGAGGGCGGTGGCCTTGCGGCCGCTGCCGGGTTCGCCGCAGAGGACGAGGAGGCGGTTGCCGCGCAGGAGGGCCTTCATCCGCGCGTAGCCGGGTACTTCGCGGTACACCTCGTCCAGGTGCTGGAGGGTCTCCCGCGGTACCGCACCCTGGACCAGGTCGGGACGGGTGCCCGCCCAGAACTGGGTGATCCACTGGTTGCCCTCGAAGATCTGGCCGTCGCCGCCGATCTCGTAGGTGCGGCCGGCGGGCCGGCGGGCGAGGGTGCGCAGGGCGGCGCGTGCCGTGCCGGCCCCGCCGGTGCCGCCGGGACCGTCGACCGGGCTGCGTCCCGCCCGCTCGAAGGGGTTGGCCTCGGGCTGCTGTTCGCCCGCCCCGTCGCCCCGGTCGGGGCCGGCCCGGTCCGAGCCCGCACGGTCGGAGCCGGCCCGGTCGGATCCCGCGCGGTCGGATCCCGCCCGGTCGGTGCCGGCCCGGTCCGCGTCCGGCCTGTCGCCGCCGCCTCCGGACGACGGGCCGTCGTCCCGTACGTCCTCGTGCGCGCCCGCGTCGTCGCTCATGCCTCCCCCTCGCCGCGGGAGGCGGGGCGGTCGTTCCGGATGCCGGTGATGCCACCGTGGATCGTGTTGCCCTCGAAGACGTTGAGGTCACGGCCCGCGTTGTAGCGCCTGCTTTCGATGGGCGGTGGGCCGTCCCCCCGCGCCGGCCCACCGCCCGTCCGTGGATCCCCCGCGTCCGGGCCGGGCAGCGGTGGCGCCGGCCTGCGGGGGATGTGGAACCAGG
The DNA here is from genome assembly GCF_042668715.1 of Streptomyces sp. NPDC057271. Taxonomy (NCBI): domain Bacteria; kingdom Bacillati; phylum Actinomycetota; class Actinomycetes; order Kitasatosporales; family Streptomycetaceae; genus Streptomyces; species Streptomyces sp. NPDC057271. The sequence goes on along the minus strand of NZ_JBHUYJ010000021.1, from coordinate 4,312 downwards.
CCGTCTCGTCGGTCTCCTTGGAGCGCACCCGGGCCTGCCGGTAGTGCGCCGGTTCGACGTAACGGCCGCCCTCGACGACCACGTTGGCGTAGAGCCAGTCCGAGACGACGACGAGCAGATCGGCGTCGGGCGCGTCGGTCATGATCTGCTTGGCCGTGGGGCTGTCGCAGAGCCGGCAGGCGAGGTCGACCGCCCGTCCGACCAGACCGTGACCGTCCTCCAGGACCAGGCCCGCGTTGATGCCGACCCGCATCCGCAGCCGGTCGCGGCGCCCGGCGTTGTGCTCGCGCAGACTCTCGTAGAGGGTGTCGATCCACCGTCCGACGACGAACGTCGGAGGCACGTCGGGGCGGAGCGCCCCGAGGATGCCGTCGCCGCGGTCCTCCTGATGGACGGCGCCGGGCTCGACGCCGATGGCGGCGTACGCCTCGCCGAACGCCCCGTACATGGCGGAGCGCATCAGCTTCTTCGCGTCCATGCCCAAGGTGCCGGATCCGACGGCGTCGCCGAAGACGACCAGCCGGTGGATCGCTCCCGCGCTCGCTCCCGCACTGCTCACTGGGACTCCCTGTGTGTGCCGTGGTGACGGGTCAAGCCTGGCCGCGCGCGGCGGCCGGCGATGTAGTCGTTTACACACCGGGCGGAGGTTTCTCCGCCGTTTTCGTGTGGGGTGATCGGCCCTGCGCCAGCAGGAGCAGGACGGGCATGTCGATGACGACGACCCGGCGGTTCGCGGTACGGACGACGTCCTGTTCCCGCAGCAGCCGGAGCGCCTTGGCGACCGCCTCCCGGGTGGCCCCTATGGCCGCCGCCAGGTCGTGCTGCGGCAGCGGGAGTTCGAGTACGGTCCCGGCGTCGGCGCGTCGGCCCGCCCGCTCGGCCAGTTCGACGAGGCGGGCGGCGAGTCGTTGGAGCACCGTCTCGGAGGCGAGGGAGCGGCGCTCGACGTCGGAGCTGCGCAGCCGGGCCGAGAGCTGGCGCATGATCAACGCGGTGGCGTGCGGGTGCGCGGCGAGGAAGTGGCGGAACCGGTCGCCGGAGACGGCCACGGCCTCGACGCGGCCGAGCGCCGTGACGGTGGCGCTACGGGGCCGCATGTCGACGGCGGCGAGATCGCCGACGACCTCGCCGGCGCCGCGCAGGGCGAGGATGAGGCGGGTGCCGCGTTCGGTCTCCACGGAGACGACGGACCAGCCCGCCGTCAGCGCGAGGACGTACGCGGAGGTGTCCCGCTCCCGGATCATCACCTCGCCGGGTTCGTAGGCGCGGGGCGTGCCCTCGGTGAGGAGCGCCCGGCGGTCCCGCTCGGGCAGGGCGTGGAGGAACGAGCGGTCCTGGCCGAAAAGACCCATCGTCGCTCACCCCCGCCCCTCGCCCGCGCGGCCGCCCTCGCGGTCGTGACGACCACGGGACGAACCGCACTCGCCTGCGCTCTCGCGTGTGTGTGACCCCACCTCAAGTGTTATACGCAGTCACGGTATTGACGCTGCGTCACGTCGTGGGGTGAAGAACGCTAGGGGGTGCCGAAGAGGCCCGTCAACGAGCACGAGGGGCGCAGGGGAGCGCAACAATCCAGCCCCCTGCGCCCCCGTGCCGCCACGGTCAGAGGCGTGGATCCACCGGCTCGGACTCCAGTGCGAGCACGGCGAACACGGCTTCGTGCACCCGCCAGAGCGGCTCGCCCTCGGCCAGCCGGTCCAGCGCTTCCAGGCCGAGCGCGTACTCACGCAGCGCGAGCGACCGCTTGTGCCCGAGGAAGCGGTTGCGCAGGCGCTCCAGGTTCTCCGGGCGGGTGTACTCCGGACCGTAGATGATCCGGAGGTACTCACGGCCGCGGACCTTCACGCCCGGCTGGACGAGCCGGCCGCCCGCACCGCGCACGAGCGCGGAGAGCGGCTTGACCACCATGCCCTCGCCGCCCGCCCCCGTCATCTCCAGCCACCAGTCGACACCGGCCTGTACCGACGCCTCGTCGCCCGTGTCCACCACGAGCCGTCGCGTGCGCTGCAGCAGACCGGACGGGTCGGCGTCGGTCATCCGGTCGAGCCACTCGAGCTGCTCGTCGTGCGGCACGGCCGCGAGCGAGCGCCCCCGCACGGCGAGGATCTGGAACGGTGCGAAGCGCACGCCCTCAAGACCCTGCGTCGGCCAGCAGTACCGGCGGTACGCCTCGGTGAACGCCTCGGCGTCGGCCGCCCGTTCGCGCTGCTCGGCGAGGAGCGCGTCCACCCCGCTCACCCCTCGCGCCGCCGCCTGCTCCAGCGTGCCGAGCACGCCGGGGAAGACGGCACGGGAGGCCGCACCGACCGCCGCGTACTGCGAGCGCAGCAGCCCCGCCGACTTCAGCGACCACGGCATCAGTTCGCCGTCGAGCAGCAGCCAGTCCGCCGCGCCGGATGCGCCGTCCGACGCCGCGAGCTCGTCCCAGAGCCCGGCGGCGGTGATCGCCGAGCGCAGCCGCTCCAGGACCTGCTCGGTGACCTCGGGTTCGTCGAAGAAGGGCCGTCCGGTACGGGTGTGCAGGGCGCCGGTCACTCCGGTGACCCCGAACCGCTCGCGCGCCGTCTGCTCGTCCCGGCAGACCAGGGCGACGGCCCGCGAGCCCATGTGCTTCTCCTCGCACACGACCTGCTCGACACCGTCCGCCCTGTACTGGGCGAAGGCCTCCGCCGGGTGCTCCAGGTAGCCGTCCTCCTTCGAGGTCGCGGTCGGCGCCATGGTCGGCGGCAGGTAGGCGAGCAGCCGGGGATCGACCGCGAAACGGCTCATGACCTCCAGGGCCGCCGCCGCGTTCTCCTCCCGTACGGAGACGTTGCCCATCTGCCGGGTCTCCACGATCCGGCGTCCGTGCACGTCGGCGAGGTCGAGCGGGCGCCCCTCGCGGCCGCCGGGCGCCTCGGTGACGAGCGGCCGGGCCGGCTCGTACCAGACCTTCTCCGCGGGCACGTCGACGAGTTCGCGCTCCGGCCAGCGCAGCGCGGTCATCTTCCCGCCGAAGACGGCCCCGGTGTCCAGGCAGATCGTGTTGTTGACCCACGAGGTGTCCGGGACGGGCGTGTGACCGTAGACGACGGCGGCCCGGCCGCGGTACTCCTCCGCCCACGGGTAGCGCACCGGGAGGCCGAACTCGTCGGTCTCTCCGGTCGTGTCCCCGTACAAGGCGTGCGAGCGCACCCGGCCGGAGGTCCGGCCGTGGTACTTCTCCGGCAGACCGGCGTGGCAGACGACGAGCCTGCCCTCGTCGAGTACGTAGTGGCTGACGAGCCCGTCGATGAACGCCCCGACCTCGGCCCTGAACTCCTCGCTCTCCCGTCCCAGCTGCTCGATGGTCTCGGCGAGGCCATGGGTCTCCTGGACCTTGCGGCCCCTGAGCCAGCGGCCGAGCTTGTTCTCGTGGTTTCCGGGCACGCAGAGGGCGTCCCCGGCCGCGACCATCCCCATCACCCGGCGCAGGACGCCGGGGCTGTCGGGCCCGCGGTCGACGAGGTCGCCGACGAAGACGGCCGTACGCCCCTCGGGGTGGTGGCCGTCGACGTAACCGAGCCTGCCGAGCAGGGTCTCCAGCTCGGAGTGGCAGCCGTGGATGTCACCGATGATGTCGAAGGGGCCGGTGAGGTGACGCAGGTCGTTGAACCGCTTCTCCAGGACGATCTCGGCCGCCTCCACCTCCTCGACGCCGCGCAGGACGTGCACCTTGCGGAAGCCCTCACGCTCCAGGCCACGCAGCGAGCGCCGCAGCTCACGGCGGTGCCGCTGGACGACGTGGCGGGGCATGTCCGCACGGTCGGGGCGGGCCGCGTTCCGCGCCAGACAGACCTCCTCGGGGAGGTCGAGGACGATCGCGATCGGCAGGACGTCGTGCTGCCGGGCCAGCTGCACGAGCTGACGCCGGGCCTCCTGCTGGACGTTGGTGGCGTCGACGACGGTCAGCCGGCCCGCCTCCAGGCGCTTGCCGGCGATGTAGTGCAGGACGTCGAAGGCGTCCCTGCTGGCGCTCTGGTCGTTCTCGTCGTCGGCGACCAGGCCGCGGCAGAAGTCGGAGGAGATGACCTGCGTGGGCTTGAAGTGGCGGCGCGCGAAAGTGGACTTGCCGGAGCCGCTCGCACCGATCAGGACCACGAGGGACAGGTCGGTGACGGGCAGCCTGCGGCCGCCTGTGGTGGCGGTGGCGGCGGTGGTCTCGGTGGTCATGCCTGCTCCTCCTTCGGGGTCGCGGTGGCCGGGGTGATGTCGGCGTTCTGGGTGAAGACGGCCATCTGCGTGGGCGGGCCCACCTCGGGGTCGTCCGGGCCGACGGGGGTGAACCCGACGC
>NZ_JBHUYJ010000020.1:77931-92517 GCF_042668715.1 Streptomyces sp. NPDC057271 | reverse complement strand
ACCGTGCCCGGCTTGCGCTGTCGCCTGCCGGGGTTCGCGCAGCGGATGATCAGGCGCACGCGGCCCGCACGATGTGGAACCTGCTGCACGCGTGGTGGCGGATGATGCCGAAGGAAGCGCGGACTCTCGCGAACGCCGACGCCGCGATTCGCCAGGCCCGCGAGGACATCGGCTTTCTCGCCGTCCTGCCCGCGCAGGCCGCGCAAGCGGTGCTCAAGACGTACTTCCAGGCGTGGAAGAACTGCTGGGACGGCCGCGCCGACGCCCCGAACTTCAAGGGCCGCCTCCGCACGGTGATGTCCGTGGACATCCCGCAGGGCCGGGACCTGAACATCACCCGCGTGCACCGACGCTGGGGCATGGTGAACATTCCCAAGGTGGGCCGGGTCCGGTTCCGGTGGACCAAGGACCTGCCCGTGGGCAAGCACGCCAACACGGAGAACCGGATCACCGGGGCGCGACTGATCAAGGACGCGCTCGGCTGGCACATCGCCTTCCGTGCCCAGACCCTTCAGGGCAAGCCCGAGCCCCACCAGGGGCCGGACATCGGCATCGACGTGGGCGTCACCGTGCCTATCGCCCTCTCGGACGGGACCACGTACGAGCACGGCGAATGGCTGACGGAGAAGGAGAAGGCCAAGCTCCTGCACCTGGAGCAGCGTGCCGCGCAGCGCAAGCAGCACCGGGGGCCCGGCGAGCGCACCAGCCGCCGGCTGCACCGCACCTACGACCAGATCGCAGGACTCCGCGCGAAAGCCAAGCGCCGGGCCCTGGACTGGCAGCATCGGACGACCACCGCCATCGCCCGCACGTACGGCACGGTCGTGGTCGAAGCACTCACCATCACGAACATGGTCAAGTCCGCCAAGGGAACCATCGAAGAGCCGGGGAGGAACGTTGCCCAGAAATCTGGGCTGAACCGCTCCATCAGCGGGGAGGCATGGGGCCGCACAGTCACCATGCTGGCGTACAAGACCGCCCAGCGCGGCGGCACCTTGGTCAAGGTCCCCGCCCCCGGCACCTCCCGGCGCTGCTCAGCGTGCGGCTTCACCACGCCCGGCAACCGTGAGTCCCAGGCCGTGTTCGTGTGCAAGAACCCGGACTGCGGCTGGTCGGGCAACGCCGACCACAACGCAGCCCGGAACGTCCTGCACCTGTACCGGATGGGCCTCGCGCTCATCCCGGCTGCCGGGAGGGCAGTCGTCAGGCGCGCGAAGCGCGTCAAGCCCGCTGCCGCAAGGTAAGCAGGAATCTCCCGGCTTCAGCCGGGAGAGCACTTCAAGAGCACGGTCAGGTCGGCGGAGTCCCGGCCGACCACGTCCGTGACCACGAGGGCCCGGGGATCTTCACGGTCGCCGACTACCGCCGTCGCCACGCGCTCTACAAGGGCGACGCCTCCCTGCGCGAGGCGCACGCCGCTCACCCCTGGTTCCTGACGTGGGACGACCACGAGGTGGTCAACGACTACTCCGGTACGGGCGGGGGCGCGCCGCTCATGCGGCGTCGGGCGGCCGCCTACCAGGCCTGGTACGAGAACATGCCGCACCGTGACGGGGGCGCCGGCGGCGCCACCGCGCTGCCGGACCCCGAGATCCACCGGGTGCGACGCTGGGGCGACCTGCTGGAGCTGACCGTCCTCGACCTGCGGTCGTACCGCTCGGCGCAGAACCTCGCGGACGGCACGATCCTCGGCGCCGGGCAGAAGGGGTGGCTGAAGCGGAACATCGACCAGGCCCCGGACACCTGGCACGTCTGGGCCAACTCGATCATGCTCAGCCAGCTGCGGTCCCGTCCCGGCGGCTCGTACATGTTCACCGACCAGTGGGACGGCTTCCGCGCCGAGCGCAAGGAGATCCTCGGCCATGTGCACAGCACCGGCATGGAGGACCTGGTCGTCATCACGGGCGACTGGCACTCGGCGTTCGTCGACGACATCCGGCCGGACTTCGACGACGTCTCGTCGCCGGTCATCGGTACGGAGTTCACGGCGCACTCGGTGACCTCGGGGGCGTACTCGGCGAGCTGGAACGCCACGAACGGCCCGGTCATGGGCGCGGGCAACCCGCACCTGAAGTACTTCGAGGGCAACCGCTACGGCTACGACGTCTACGAGGTCACTCCGGAGCGTTTCAGCGCCCACATGCGGGTGATCGACGACCGCCGTGACCCGGTCTCCCCCGTCTCCACGCTGACCACGTTCCATGTGGACCGCGGGAAGGCGGGCTCGTACGAGGACCCGGCGACGAAGAACTCGCCGGCGCAGTACCGCAGGGACTGACCGCGCCGAAACGCCCGTCCCGCCGGTCGTGACCGGCGGGACGGGCGTGCGTGCGCGCTGTCGGCTGCGGGGCGGTGATCAGCCCTGGCCCGTGAGGTCGATGGTCTTCGTCCGCTCGGCCGGCGTCTTGCCCAGCAGCGCGTCGCGCATGACGAAGGCGACGTCGTCGGCGGAGACCTGGTGCTTCTTGCCGTCCGCCTTGGTGATCATGATGCCGTCGAAGACGCCGTCGAGGAGCCGGTCGATCGCCTTCTTGTCGTAGACCTCCACCAGGCGGCCGTCGACGGCCTTCATGGAGAGGATCTGCGGCAGCGACCGCGCCGGGCCGAACTTGATCTCCTTCGGGCCCGCCTTGATCAGGATCACGTCGGACATGGCGGGCTTGGCGAACTCCTTCATGGCCCGATCCAGCTCCGCCTTGGTGATCGTGGGCTGGCGGGTGACAACCGGGAGTTCGACCGCCTTCGACTGGCCGGTCTCGACCTGGGCGCGGAAGGCGTCCTTGACGAAGATCATCGAGCGGGCGACGTCCAGCCCCCTGCCCGGCTTGCCCTCCACCGCGGTGACCTTGCCCGGGGCGAACCTGATCGTGCCCTCGGTGGCCGAGCCGGACGTGCCGGCCACGTCGGACAGGGCGACGGCCAGCTTCTCCTCGTCGACCGGCAGCTTCGGCTGGGCGACACGCTCGCGGCCGAAGAGGGAGCCGATCACGGAGACGGGGTTGTAGTCGCTGCCCGCGGCGGCGCGGACGGTCTCCTGGCTGTCCAGGGTGAGGCCCGCCTTGTCGGGGGCGAGCTCGACGATCTTCCCGCCGACGTTGAGCTTGAGCGGGGCGTGGGCGCGCTTGCCGAGGGCGTCCTCCAGCTTGTTGACCGCCTCCTCCTTCGTACCGCCGCCGATGTCGACGCCGAGGACCGTCGTGCCCTTGGGGACGTCGGAGTGGTTGAGGAGCAGCCCGGCGCCGTAGGCGACACCGGCGAGGGCGAAGACGCCGACGCCGACGAGGACCAGCTTGGAGCGGCCCTTCTTCGCCGGGGCGGAGCCGCCGCGCGAGGAGGAGGGGGCGGGGCGGGGCGCGGCCGGGGCCGGGGCGCCGCCGACCAGCTCCGGGTCGGAGAAGCCGCGGTCCGGGGGCCGGGGCGTGAGGTCCGGGCCCGTGGGCACGACCGGGATGCCGCTGGTGAGCGTGTCCCCGGAGACATGTCCGGTGGGGCCGGGGGGCGGGGTGACCGGGCCGGGCTTCAGCGGCGTCAGGACGGCGGTGTCGTCGGACATCCGCGGCGCGCCCGCGAAGGCCTCGCCGCCCATCGGAGCACCGCCCATGGGGCCGCCTCCCATGGGAGCGCCTCCCATGGGGCCGCCACCCATCGCGGCACCGCCCATGGGGCCGCCGCCGGCCGGGGCGCCGCCGATCGGGCTGCTGCCGGTGACCGGGCCCGTGGTCGGGCCGGCCGGCGCCTGCGGGCCGCCGCCGCCCTGGGCGTAGGGCGCGCCACCGGGACCGTACGCGGCCTCGTCCTGGGGCGGGGTCGCGAGGAACATGGGCGTGCCGGACGCGGGGGTGGCCGAGATCGAGGCGCCGCCGACGCGCGGGATGCCGCCGGTCGCGGGACCGGCGAAACCGGCACCGCGGTTCGGGCCTGCGCCCGGGGCCGGAGGCCGTACACCCGCGGGAGGCGTACGCCCCGGGCCGGAGGCACCCGGGCCGGACGGGCGGGCGCCGGGAGCACCGGGGCCGGGGGCCGTCTCGGACAGGTCGGCCAGACCCGACGTTCCGGCCGGAGCGGCCGGGGAGGCGGGGGCGGCCGGAGCGGCGGGCGCCGCCTTGCGCGGGGCGAACCAGTCGCTGGTCGGCTTCTCCTCCGCCAGGGGCGCCTCGGCCTCGTCGGGAGCGGGCGCGGGGGCGGGAGCGGGCGCGGGGGCCTCCGGCGCGGGCGCCGGTGCCTTGTCGGCGGCCGAAGCGTTCGCGGACTCCGAGGAGGTGTCGCCGACCGGCTTGCGGACCACCACGGGCGGGATCGGCCGCGAACCCGGGATGTTGATCCGGATCCGCGTGGTCAGCGTGGTCTCGGTCTTCGGCTCTTCCGGCAGAGGCGGAGCGGTGGGCGTGCCGGTGGCTCCGGCCGTCTCGTCGGATCCGTCCTGCGTGGGGTGGAGCGACGGATACTGACGGGATCCGTACGGCGGCGTACCCGACGGGTACGCGGCTCCACCGCGCCCCTGGGCGCCGGAGGACGAACTATCAGTCTCTCGACCAGTTTCACGACTCAAAGCAGGTTCTCCCGGTTGGCTCCACCGCCCGCTCTTGCTGGTGCTCGTGTACCCGGGCGGCTCGGCGGCGCGCACCACCATACTGGCCGTCGCCGAATCGCACCCGATCGCAGGGGATCCAGGACAGGGCATTCCGGCCGAAGTCGGGACACCCCTTCACCGAAGCTTCTCCCAAGTCACCCTGTTCACGCGGTCGGTCGGGGAAGCCTCGCCACCGTGGCGCACATCACAGCGATCGCGATGCCTCCGAGAAGATAGATCATCTCCGGGACTCCGCCGCCGAAGACCCCGTCGCCCTCCGGGCGTCCGACGCTGAGCAGCACGACGGCGACGAGCCAGCCGACCGCGGGGGCCAGGATGCCGAGCTGGGTGTCGGTGGCCCGCAGCCCGCCGTAGAAGACTCCGGCGGTGGCGAGCAGGGCGAGGAGCAACCCGCCGGGGAACCAGGCGGGTTGGGCGACCGAGCCGGCCACGCCCACGAGCGCTCCGAGGACGAGGAAGACGACGTACCAGACGATGCGGATGTTCACCTGTCCTCACCCACGCCCGCGAAGAGGTCGTTCTCCCGCACCCCGGCCGGTGCGCCGGGCGTACCCCGTACCAACTGGTAGTACTCCGTGGTGAGGATCGGCTGCCCCAGGTCGTTGGAGAGTGCGAAGAACGGGCCTTCGACGGCGATTTGGGTGGCATGGGCCCGCATCGCGGCGGTTTTCCGGGCCGCCCAGGCGGTGTCGCCGCCGATCTCGGTGGTGATCAGGGACTCGTCGACGACACCCGGTACGTCGTCGATGTCCGCGATGCCGGGGAAGCCGGCGCCCTCGGCGTGGAGGCGGGCGAACGCGGCCTCGGCGACCGGGCGCGGGACCCGGTTCCAGTAGATCTTCGCGATGGAGTGGGACGGGCCGAGGTCGGGTCGGTACGCGGCGTCCGCGGCCAGCTCGGCGGCGCGCATGGCGACGCGGTGGGCCTGGATGTGATCCGGGTGTCCGTAGCCGCCGTCGGGGTCGTAGGTGACCAGGACCTGCGGGCGGGTCTCGCGGACGATCTCGACGAGGTACGCGGCGGCGGTGTCGACGTCGGTGTTCCAGAAGGCGTTCGGGCGCCGGTTCTGCTCGACGCCCATCATTCCGGAGTCGCGGAAGCGGCCGGGGCCGCCGAGGAAGCGGTGGTCGGTGACGCCCAGCTCCTTCATCGCGTCGGCGAGCTCGCCGACGCGATGGGGGCCGAGCCGGTCCTCCCGGCCGGGTGCGAGGTGGGCGAGCGCGGGCGGGATGACCTCGCCCTCCTCGCCGAGTGTGCAGGTCACAAGCGTGACCTGGGCGCCCTCGGCCGCGTACCTGGCCATGGTGGCGCCGTTGTTGATCGACTCGTCGTCGGGGTGCGCGTGCACCAGGAGCAGACGACGGGCTGGGAGAACCGTCATGGCCCCACCCTACGAGGCGGGGCCATGGACCGCCGGGCACCCCCGAGCACGCGGCTCAGAACTTGAGGCCGCCGATCATGCCCGCCACGTTGGTGGTGAGCGTGCTGATGGACGGGGCGATGGACGAACTCGCCAGGTAGAACCCCAAGAGCGCGCAGACCGCCGCATGTCCAGCCTTCAGCCCGGATTTCCGGATCAGCAGGAAGACGACGATCGCCAGCAGCACCACCGCCGAAATCGAGAGTGCCACGGCGGTTCACCTCCACACTTCTTCGGTCGGATATTCGGACGGTCAGTTCGGCGAGCATGTGCCAGATGTCAGGAGACCCCTACCCACCTAGCGCTACGGATCATAACTATGTGTGGCTCCGTATTGATGGTGTACGGAGGCATAGAGGGGGCGCACAGCGCTAGTTTCGGTTGCATGACCTCCACACAACTGCCTTCTCCTCCGCTCTCGTTCCCCCGTCAGTACGCCCGGACCCAGCGCTTCACGCTGGGCGTTCCCCGCGCGTTCACGGTCTCCCCGGACGGCGAGAGAGTCGTGTTCGTGCGTTCGTCGTCCGGGACGGAACGCGTCCATGCGCTGTGGGTGCTCGATCTCGCGAGCGGGACGGGCGGCACCGCGGGGGGCGCTCCGCGGGAGCGGCTCGCGGCGGACCCGGAGGCGCTGCTCGCGGGCGCGGCCGAGGAGTTGTCGGCGCAGGAGCGGGCGCGGCGGGAGCGCAGCCGTGAGGGTTCGGGCGGGATCGTGGCGTACGCGGTGGACGCGGCCGTGGAGTTGGCGGCGTTCGCGCTCTCGGGGCGGCTGTTCGCGGCGGAGCTCAGGGCGGGTACGGCCGGGGAACTCCCGGTGCCGGGACCGGTGGTCGACCCGCGCCCCTCGCCGGACGGGCGGCACATCGCCTATGTGACGGGCGGCGCGCTGCGGGTGACGGGCGCGGACGGGGAGGGCGACCGGGCGCTCGTGGAGCCGGAGGACGCGCACACGACGTACGGGCTCGCGGAGTTCATCGCCGCCGAGGAGATGGGCCGGTACCGCGGCTTCTGGTGGTCGCCGGATTCGGACCGGCTCCTGGTGGCCCGCGTCCACGACCGGTCGGTGCGGCGGTGGTGGATCGCCGATCCGGCGCACCCGGACCGGGAGCCGCAGGTGGTGGCGTATCCGGCGGCGGGGACGGAGAACGCGGAGGTCCGGCTCTATGTGGTGGACCTGGCGGGAGAGCGCACGGAGGTCGCGTGGGACCGCGAGCGGTACCCGTATCTGGCCCGGGTGCACTGGTCGGCGGACGGCGCTCCGCTGCTGCTCGTCCAGGCGCGGGACCAGCGCACCCAGCTGCACCTGGCGGTGGACGTGGCGACCGGGGCGACGCGGACCGTGCGTGCGGACGAGGACCCGGTGTGGCTGGAGCTGCTGCCGGGGGTGCCGGCGTGGGGTCCGGGCGGGCGGCTCGTGCGGATCGCCGACGAGGGCGGGGACGGGGGTCCCTCCGCCGGGGGCGGGGCGAGGGTCCTCGCGGTCGGGGACCGGTCGCTCACCGGTGGGGCGCTGCAGGTGCGCGCGGTCCTGGACGTCGGCGAGAACGACGTCCTGGTCTCGGCCTCGGCGGGTGAGGACCGGGCGGAGCCGGAGACCGGGGAGATCCATGTGTACCGGGTCGACGAGCTGGGGGTGGAGCGGGTCTCGGAGGGTGTCGGGGTGCACTCGGCGGTGCGCTCCGGCGCGGTGACGGTACTGGTCTCCGCGCGGCCGGACGCGCCGGGGAGTGTGGCGCGGGTGCTGCGGGACGGCGTTCAGGTCGCGGTGATCGCCTCGCACGCGGAGACGCCGGCGCTCTCCGCGGGCGTGCGACTCGTGGAGGGGGGCGCACGGCGGATTCCGTGCGCCGTCATGCTCCCCTCCGGCTACACGGAAGGGGACGGGCCGCTTCCCGTACTGATGGATCCGTACGGCGGTCCCCACGGTCAGCGGGTGGTGGCCGCGCACAATCCGCATCTGACGTCACAGTGGTTCGCCGACCAGGGCTTCGCCGTGATCGTGGCGGACGGACGGGGTACGCCGGGCCGGTCGCCCGGCTGGGAGAAGTCGATCAGGAACGATCTGACACCGACTCTGGACGACCAGATCGAGGCGCTGCACGCGCTCGCGAAGGACTTCCCGCTCGACCTGGGACGGGTGGCGATCCGTGGCTGGTCGTACGGCGGGTACCTCGCCGCGCTCGGGGTGCTCCGGCGGCCCGACGTCTTCCACGCGGCGATCGCGGGGGCGCCGGTGACGGATTTCCGGCTGTACGACACCCACTACACCGAGCGCTATCTCGGGACGCCCCAGGAGGCTCCGGAGGTGTACGCGGCGAACTCGCTGGTGACCGACGACGGACTGTCGGCGCCGGAGGAGCCGGCGCGGCCGATGATGATCATCCATGGTCTGGCGGACGACAACGTGGTGATGGCCCACACGCTCCGGCTCTCCTCGGCGCTGCTTGCGGCCGGACGCCCCCATGAGGTGCTGCCGCTGACGGGCGTGACCCATATGACACCCCAGGAGCAGGTGGCGGAGAACATGCTGCTCCTCCAGGTGGAGTTCCTGAAGCGGTCGCTCGGCCTGACCCCCTAGCCCCTGGGTCGCAGAGAAGCGGCCGGCCGGGGTATCTGGTGCGCCCGGCCGGCCTACGGCACCCGCACGGCCGTACGCTGTCGAGCATCCCGCGTTCGTATATCGGATCCACGTCGCCCGCGTTGCCCCGGCGTTAATCCTCGCTACGGCGACTCGCCCTCCGACGGGACCACGTGCTTCTCCTCGGCGAAGTGGCAGGCGGAGTCGTGCCTGGCCGGAGTGTCCGTCAGCCGGAAGACCGCCGGGACCGCCAGTTCGGGGACCTCCAGCGCGCAGCGCTCCTGCGCCTTCCAGCACCGGGTGCGGAACCGGCAGCCCGAGGGGATGTTGGCCGGCGAGGGCACGTCTCCGGTGAGGATGATGCGCTCGCGGTGCTCCCGCGCGTCCGGGTCGGGCACCGGGACCGCGGAGAGCAGCGCCTGGGTGTACGGGTGCGTGGGGTGGTCGTAGATCTGCGCGTCCGTGCCGATCTCGACGATCCGGCCGAGGTACATCACGCCGACCCGGTCCGAGATGTGACGGACGATCGACAGGTCGTGGGCGATGAAGACGTAGCTCAGCGAGAACTCGTCCTGGAGCTTCGCCAGGAGGTTCACCACCTGCGCCTGCACGGAGACGTCGAGCGCCGAGACCGGTTCGTCCGCGACGATGATCTCCGGCTGGAGCGCGAGCCCGCGGGCGATGCCGATGCGCTGGCGCTGGCCGCCGGAGAACTGGTGCGGGTAGCGGTTGATGTACTCCGGGTTGAGCCCGACCACGTCCAGCAGGTCCTGGACCTTGCGCCGCCGGTCCCCCTTCGGGGCGACCTCGGGGTGGATCTCGTACGGCTCTCCGATGATGTCGCCGACCGTCATCCTCGGGTTGAGCGAGGTGTACGGGTCCTGGAAGACCATCTGGATGTTGCGGCGGACGGCGCGCAGGGCCTTGGCGGAGAGCTTGGTGATGTCGTCGCCCTTGTAGCGGATCGACCCCGAGGTCGGGCGCTCCAGGTTGACGAGCATCTTGGCCACGGTGGACTTGCCGCAGCCGGACTCGCCGACGATGCCGAGGGTCTCCCCCGCCTTGAGGTCGAAGTCGACGCCGTCGACGGCCTTGACCGCGCCGACCTGCTTCTTGAAGAGGATGCCCTGGGTCAGCGGGTAGTGCTTGTGCAGGTCCCGGACTTCGAGAATCGACTCAGCCACGGAGGGCCTCCTGCCAGAAGTGGCACGCGCTGCGGCGTTCCTCCGACACCTCGTACAACGGCGGCTCGTCCGTGCGGCACACGTCCCTGGCCAGCGGGCAGCGGGGGTTGAAGGCGCAACCGGGCGGGATGGCCAGCAGGTTCGGGGGCAGGCCCTTGATCGCGTACAGCTCCTGGCCCTTCTGGTCCAGGCGCGGGATCGAGTCGAGCAGGCCCCGGGTGTACGGGTGGGCGGGTGCCTTGTAGATCTCGTGGACGGGGGCGGTCTCGACGATCCGGCCCGCGTACATGACGGCGATCCGGTCGGCGACGTCGGCGACGACGCCGAGGTCGTGGGTGATCAGGATCAGCCCCATGTTGAGCTCGCGCTGGAGCTCGGCGAGGAGGTCCATGACCTGTGCCTGGACGGTCACGTCGAGGGCGGTGGTGGGCTCGTCCGCGATGATCAGGTCGGGTTCGAGGGAGAGCGCCATCGCGATCATGATGCGCTGGCGCATGCCGCCCGAGAACTGGTGCGGGAACTGCCCCACCCGCTCCTTGGCCGCCGGGATGCGGACCCGGTCCATCAGCTCGACCGCCTTGGCCCGGGAGTCCTTGCGGGACATCCCCTGGTGGACCTGGAACATCTCGCCGAGCTGGTCGCCGACGCTGATGACGGGGTTGAGGGAGGACAGCGCGTCCTGGAAGATCATCGCCATCTTCGCGCCGCGTACCCTGCGCCGCTCCTCCTCCTTGAGCTTCAGCAGGTCCTGGCCCTGGAAGAGGATCTCGCCGCCGGTGATCTTCCCCGGCGGGATGTCGAGGATCCCCATGACGGCCTGCGCGGTCACCGACTTGCCGGAGCCGGACTCGCCGAGCACGGCCAGCGTCTCGCCCGCGTCGACCGAGTAGCTGACCCCGTTGACCGCCTTCGCCACTCCGTCCCGGGTGTGGAACTCCACGTGCAGATCGCTCACTTCGAGCAGCATGGGCGGCTACCTCAGCTTCGGGTCGAGGGCGTCGCGCACCGCGTCGCCGAGCATGATGAACGCGAGCACGGTGATGGCGAGCGCGCCCGCCGGCCAGAGCAGCATGTGCGGGGCGTTGCGGATGTACTGCGAGGCCGAGGAGATGTCGATGCCCCAGGAGACGGTCGGCGGCTTCAGCCCGACGCCCAGGTAGGACAGGGTCGCCTCGAGCGAGATGTACGTACCGAGGGCGATGGTCGCCACGACGATGACCGGCGCGACGGCGTTCGGGGTGATGTGGCGCAGCAGCATGCGGGAGTTGGAGGCGCCGAGCGCGCGGGCGGCCTGCACGTAGTCGTTCTGTTTGGCGGTGATGACCGAGCCGCGGGCGATGCGGGAGATCTGCGGCCAGCCGAGGAGCACCATGAAGCCGATGACGGGCCAGATCGTGTTGCTGGTGACGACCGACAGCAGGACGAGCCCGCCGAGGACGACCGGGATGGCGAAGAAGACGTCGGTGATCCGGGAGAGGACGGCGTCCGAGCCGCCGCCGAAGAAGCCGGCGATGCCGCCGAGGAGGGAGCCGAGGATCGCGACGCCGAGGGTGGCGAGGACGCCGACGCTGACGGAGGTCCGGGCGCCGTAGACCGTACGGGTGTAGACGTCGCAGCCCTGGCCGTTGAAGCCGAAGGGGTGGCCGGGCTGGGAGCCCTCCTGGGCCTTGGAGAGGTCGCACTGGAGGGGGTCGCCGCTGGCGATCAGGGACGGCCAGATGGAGATGATCACCAGGAAGACGATGATCAGGCCCGAGATGATGAAGACCGGGTTGCGGCGCAGGTCGTGCCAGGCGTCGGACCACAGGGAACGGGGCTTGCCGGCGGGTCCGGTGCCCAGGGGGCCGCCCGGGGTCTTCTCCAGTGACTCGCCCTCCTCCATGGCGAGGTCCGTGGCGCCGCCCGCGCCCGTGTGGTCGATGGCGCGCCCGTCGTCGAACGGCTGAAGAGGCTCAGGCATAGCGGATCCTCGGGTCAAGGACGGCGTACAGGAGGTCGACGATCAGGTTGGCCACCAGGAAGACGAGGACGAGGACGGTCACGAAGCCGACGACGGTCTGGGTGCTCTGGCGGACGATGCCCTGGTAGAGCTGGTAGCCGACGCCGTGGATGTTGAAGATCCGCTCGGTGACGATGGCGCCGCCCATCAGCGCGCCGATGTCGGCGCCGATGAAGGTGACCACCGGGATGAGCGAGTTGCGCAGCAGGTGCCGGGAGATGACCCGGCGGCGCGGGAGGCCTTTGGCGACGGCGGTACGGACGTAGTCGGCGCGCTTGTTCTCGGCGATCGAGGTCCGGGTGAGCCGGGTGACGTAGGCGAGGGAGACGGAGGCGAGGACGAGGCCGGGGACGATCAGCTCGTTGAAGGGGGCCTCGGGCGAGACGGCGGGCTTGATCCAGCCCCACTCCACGCCCAGGAGCAGCTGGAGCAGCAGGCCGGTGACGAAGGTCGGGATCGAGATCACGACGAGGGTGAGCAGCAGCACCGTGGTGTCGACCGGGCGGCCGCGCTTGAGGCCCGTCAGGACGCCGAGGCTGATGCCGATGACGATCTCGAAGAGGATCGCGACGATGGTGAGCCTGATGGTGACGGGGAAGGCGCTGGCCATCAGCTCGGTCACCGGCTGTCCGTTGAAGGCCGTGCCGAAGTCGCCGGTGAAGAGGTTGCCCATGTAGGTCAGGTATTGCTGCCACACCGGCTTGTCGAGGCCGAACTCCTTCTCCAGCTGGGCGGCGGTCGCCGGGTCGCAGGCGCGGTCGCCGCAGAGGCCGGCGATGGGGTCGCCCATCACGTTCACCATCAGGAAGATCAGCAGGGTGGCGCCGATGAAGACCGGGATCATCTGCAGCAGACGCCGGATCACATAACGACCCATGAGGGGCTCCGGGGGTGTGAGGACGCCGTACGGCCCGGCGCGCGGAGGACGCGGGGCCGGGCCGTACGCCGACGAGCTGCGTCAGTTGACCTTGATCTGGTCGTAGACGGGGACGCTGAAGGGGTTCAGGGTCACGTTGGAGATGCGCTCGGAGTAGCCCGCGCTGCCGTTCTGGTACCAGAGCGGGATCGCGCCCATGTCGTCACGCAGGACCTCCTCGGCGCTCTGGAAGGTCTCGACGGCCTTGGCGATGTCGGACTCGGCGTTGGCCTGGTCGACGAGCTTGTCGAACTCCGGGTCGGAGTACTTTCCGTCGTTGGACGAGGCGTTGGTGTAGTACAGCGGCTGCAGGAAGTTCTGGATGAGCGGGTAGTCCATCTGCCAGCCGGCGCGGAACGGGCCCTTCATCTTCTGTGTGCTGACCTGGCTGCGGAAGTCGGCGAAGGTGCCGACGGGGTTGCCGACGCAGGCCCGGTTGTTGCCGAGGGCGTTGTTGATGGAGTTGCAGACGGCGTCCACCCACTCCTTGTGGGAGCCGGTGTCGGCGTTGTACGAGATCGTCATCGTGCCGCCGGGGATGCCACCGCCTTCGGTGACCAGCTTCTTCGCCTCCTCTGCGTCGTACGTGCAGAAGTCGCCGCAGATGTCCTTGAAGCCGCCGTCCTCGCCGAGGACCGGGGAGGTCCAGTCGACGGCCGGGGTGCGGGTCTTCTGGAAGATCTGGTCGGTGATCTGCTCGCGGTTGATCGCCATGGAGAGGCCCTGGCGGAGCTTCTCCTGCCCGGGCTTGTTCCATGCCGGGTCGTAGAACGGGAAGCTGAGGGTCTGGATGATGCCGGCCGGCACGTTGATGTAGCGGTCGCCGAGGTCCGCCTGGACGTTCTTGAGCTGGGAGGCGGGCACGTCGTCGACGAGGTCGAGGTTGCCGGCCGTCAGGTCCGTGTAGGCGGTGTTGTTGTCGGTGTAGACCTTGAGGGTCACGCCGCCGTTCTGTGCCTTGTCCTCGCCGGGGTAGTCGTCCCAGCGCACCAGCTCCATCTGCGAGCCCTTGCTGTACGAGGAGACGGTGTACGGGCCGTTGCCGACGGGCTTGTCGAGCCAGGCCGCGTGGTCGTCGAAGAAGGACTGCGGCAGCGGGGCGAAGGCGGCGTAGCCGAGGGTGTCCGGCCAGGTGGAGAACTTCTGGGTGAGCTTGACCGTGAAGGTCTTGTCGTCGACGACCTTGAGGCCGGACATGGTCTCGGCGGTCGGCTCGCCCGACTCGGGGTGGACCTGGTCGTATCCCTCGATCTGGCCGAAGAAGAAGGCGTTCTTCTGATTGTTCTTCAGGGAGGCGCCGTAGTTCCAGGCGTCCACGAAGGACTTCGAGGTGACCTGCTCTCCGTTGGAGAAGGTCCAGCCGTCCTTGAGGGTGATGGTGAAGTTCGTCGAGTCGGTCGTCTCGATGTTCTCGGCGAGCATGTTGGTGGCCTCGCCGGTCTTCGGGTCGTACTGCTTGAGCCCGCGGAAGATCATGGACAGGACCTTGCCGCCCTGGACCTCGTTGGTGTTCGCGGGCTCCAGCGGGTTCTGCGGATCACCCCAGGACGAGCTCACGATGCCGTCGGCGCCACCGCCTCCGCCGTCGTCTCCGCCGCCGCAGGCCGTCACCGTGAGGGCGACGGCGGCGGCCAGTGCGGTCCACTTGGCGTGCGTGGCTCCACGCATCAGGTGCCTCCCGAGGATCTCTGGTCTCTGTCGAGAGCCCCAATATCACCCGAGTGTGGACGGTATGCACCTTTACGACACCCGTAAGAAGAAACGCGTGAGGGGGGGAGAAAAAACAGGAAGGAGGACCCCCCACCCCACCCAACGCCCCCCCCTCGGAGAAAAACCCCTCCCCCTCCAAAAAAAACACAAAAACACACCCCACACCGGGAGGTCTTCACCCCAAGACA
>NZ_JBHUYJ010000020.1:23404-77921 GCF_042668715.1 Streptomyces sp. NPDC057271 | reverse complement strand
GGGTGTACACCGGCACTACACCTGGGAAAAGAACAGTGTGGGGCACCCGTGCAACTCGGCAGGCCACCTCACGCGTCGAACTCGGTCATCCGGCGTGGACGACGTCCTTCTCCTCGGCGAAGTGACACGCCGACTCGTGCGCGGCCGGGGTGTCCTGGCCCTGGAAGCGCTCGGGGATCGCAAGCAGCGGGATCTCCGTGGAGCACTTCTCCTGCGCCTTCCAGCACCGGGTGCGGAAGCGGCAGCCCGACGGCGGGTTGGCCGGCGAGGGGACGTCACCCGTGAGGATGATCCGCTCGCGGCCCTCGCGGGCCTCCGGGTCCGGGACCGGGACCGCCGACAGCAGCGCCTGGGTGTAGGGGTGCGTCGGGTGGTCGTAGATCTGCGCGTCCGTACCGATCTCGGCCATCTTGCCGAGGTACATGACGCCGACCCGGTCCGAGATGTGCCGGACGATCGACAGGTCGTGCGCGATGAAGACGTAGGAGAGGTTGAACTCGTCCTGCAGCTTCTCCATCAGGTTGATGACCTGCGCCTGGACGGAGACGTCCAGGGCCGAGACCGGCTCGTCGCAGATGATGATCTCCGGGTTGAGCGCGAGGCCTCGGGCGATACCGATGCGCTGGCGCTGGCCTCCGGAGAACTGGTGCGGGTAGCGGTTGATGTACTCGGGGTTCAGACCGACCACATCGAGCAGCTCCTGCACCTTGCGGCGCCGGTCGCCCTTCGGGGCCACCTCGGGGTGGATGTCGAAGGGCTCACCGATGATGTCGCCGACCGTCATGCGCGGGTTCAGCGAGGTGTACGGGTCCTGGAACACCATCTGGATGTTCCGGCGGACGGCCTTCAGGGCGCTGCCGGACAGCTTGGTGATGTCCTGGCCCTTGTAGAAGACCTCGCCCGCGGTCGCCTTCTCCAGGGTCATCAGGAGCTTGGCGACCGTGGACTTGCCGCAGCCGGACTCGCCGACGATGCCGAGGGTCTCGCCCTGGTAGAGGTCGAAGGAGACCCCGTCCACGGCCTTGACCGCGCCGACCTGGCGCTTGAACAGGATGCCCTGGGTCAGCGGGAAGTGCTTGACCAGGTTGCGCACCTGCAGGATCGGCTCACCGCGATCGACCGGCGCCCCGATGGCGGCCACGGCCTCCGCCTCGCTCGTCGCGTCGGCCCCGGGGACCTCGGTGACGTTCGGAGTCGCGTCCGCGGCCGAGCCCTCGGGCGATGTAGCAGCCTTGCTGAGCTCAGCCATGGATCGTCTCCTTCCAGAAGTGGCAGGCGCTGCCGCGGCCCGGCAGATCGGTGCCGTCCTGCTCGGTGACCGGCGCGAGCACCGGCACGTCCGTACGGCAGACGTCGTCCGCCTTGGGGCAGCGCGGGTTGAAGGCGCAGCCCGACGGGATCTTGAGCAGGTTGGGCGGCAGACCCTTGATCGCGTAGAGCTCCTGGCCCTTCTGGTCCAGGCGCGGGATCGAGTCGAGCAGACCCTTGGTGTACGGGTGGGCCGGGCGCGCGTAGATCTCGTGCACCGGCGACTGCTCGACGATCCGGCCCGCGTACATCACGGCGATCTTGTCCGCGACGTCGGCGACGACGCCGAGGTCGTGGGTGATCAGGATCAGACCCATGTTGAGCTCGCGCTGGAGCTCCGCGAGCAGGTCCATCACCTGAGCCTGGACGGTCACGTCGAGCGCCGTGGTGGGCTCGTCCGCGATGATGAGGTCGGGCTCGAGGGCGAGCGCCATCGCGATCATGATGCGCTGGCGCATACCGCCGGAGAACTGGTGCGGGTAGTCGTTGACCCGCGCCGCGGCGGCCGGGATCTTCACCCGGTCCATGAGCTCGATCGCCTTGGCCTTGGCCTCCTTCTTGGAGAGGCCCTGGTGCACCCGGAACATCTCGCCGAGCTGGTAGCCGACGCTGAGCACGGGGTTGAGCGAGGACAGCGCGTCCTGGAAGATCATCGCGATCTTGCTGCCGCGCAGCCTGCGGTGCTCGTCCTCGGACATCTTGAGCATGTCCTGGCCACGGAAGAGGATCTCTCCCTTGGTCACGAACCCCGGCGGGGTGTCGAGGATGCCCATGATGGCCTGCGCGGTCACGGACTTGCCGGAACCGGACTCGCCGAGCACGGCGAGGGTCTCGCCGGCGTTCACGGAGTACGAGACGCCGTTCACGGCCTTCGCGACACCCTCACGGGTGCGGAACTCCACATGGAGGTCGCGTACGTCGAGCAGCGGACCGTCGTGGGTCGCGCCGTCACGCGGCGCGGGGACGCTCGCGGTTTTGTCGATGGTGGTCACTGCGTTCGTCCTTACTCTCAGCGCAGCTTCGGGTCGAAGGCGTCACGGACCGCGTCGCCGAGCATGATGAAGGCGAGCACCGTGATGGTGAGCATTCCGGACGGGAACAGCAGCGGGTGCAGCCCCTGGGAGATGCGCTGCTGCGCCTCGGCGATCATCACGCCCCAGGAGATGGCAGGGGGCCTGATGCCGATACCGAGGAAGCTCAGCGTCGCTTCCGCGCTGATGACGACACCCAGGGAGATCGTGGCGACCACGACCACCGGAGTGGCGGAGTTCGGCACGACGTGACGGAACATCAGCCGCCAGGTGGAGGCACCCAGCGAACGGGCCGCGGCGACGTAGTCCGCCTGCTTCACCTGCATGACGGCACCGCGCATGACGCGGGCCATGGACATCCAGCCGACGACGGTCAGCGTCAGGACCACGGCCATGACACCGGCGTTGCGCATGCCCTTGTCGTCACGGAAGTTGTTCAGGATGACGATCGCGGCGAGCAGCAGCGGCAGTCCGAAGAAGACGTTGGTGACGAACGAGAGGAGGGCGTCCGTCCACTTGCCGAAGAAGCCCCCGAGCACACCGATGAAGCCGCCGATGAGCAGGGAGAAGACCGTCGTCAGCACACCCACGATGATCGAGTTGCGGGTGCCGTAGACCGTCTGCGAATAGACGTCGCAGCCCTGGAAGTTGTAGCCGAACCAGGCGTCACCGCTCGGGCCGGCCATCGAGTTCTTCAGATCGCAGTCGAGCGGCTCGACGCTGGTGAAGAGGCCCGGGAAGGCGGCGATGGTCAGGATGAAGAGGATCAGGGACGCCGAGACGAGGAACATCGGTCGGCGGATCAGGTCCCGGAACGCGTCCTGCGCGAGACTGCGCGGCTTGTCCTGCTTGCTGGAGACCGCACCGGGCACGACGGTCCCGGCGTTGCTCTCGGTGAAAGCCTCTTCGGGCGACTTGGTCGGGTTACTCATAGCGAATCCTCGGGTCAAGCACGGCGTACAGCAGGTCGACGATCAGCGCGGTGATCAGATAGACGAGCACCAGCAGGCTGACGAATCCGACGACCGCCGGTCCGTCCTCCACGTTGAGCGAGCTGAACAGCTGGAAGCCCACACCGGGGATGTTGAAGATGCCCTCGGTGACGATGGCGCCGCCCATGAGGGAGCCGAGGTCGGCGCCCAGGTAGGTGACCACAGGGATCAGCGAGTTGCGCAGTACGTGGATGCCGATCACTCGGCTCTTCGGAAGGCCCTTGGCCTTCGCGGTCCTGATGTAGTCGGCGCGGAGGTTCTCCGCGACGGAAGCCCGTGCCAGTCGCGCGATGTACGCGAGCGAGACGGAGCCGAGCACCATACCCGGCAGCAGGTAGCTCACGAATCCGTCGTCGGTGCCGGCGACGGGGAACAGCCCCCATTCCACACCGAGGAAGTTCTGGCTGACGTTACCGAGCACGAAGATCGGGATGGCGATGACGGTCAGGGTGGAGACGAGCACCAGGTTGTCGATGAAGCTGCCGCGGCGCATCCCGGCGAGCACACCGGCGGTCACGCCGATGAGCAGCTCGAAGGAGAAGGCCACACCAGCGACCTTCAGCGTCTCCGGCCAAGCCTCCGCGAGGAGGTCGACGATAGGCCGACCCTGCGCGATGGACTCACCGAAGTCTCCCTGGAGCAGTCCGGTGAAGTAGTACCAGTACTGCATCCAGAACGGTTCGTCCAGGTGGTACTGGGCGGTGAGGGTCGCTCTGATGTTGTCAGGGACTGGCTTCTCGCCGTACAGGTTCTGGATGGGGTCGCCACCCATCTGCGTGACGAGCACAAAGACGATGAACGTGGTGCCGACAAAGACGGGCACCATCTGAAGGATTCGTCGGATGACGAACCGGCCCATGGGTCCTCCTCGCGAGAAGCGGCGGGGGCCGGTGTTGCCGCCCCCGCCGCCGTTCTCGACTATTCGTTTGGGTCAGATGCCTGAGGCTGTTAGGCCTGCGAGATCTTCGTGACGTCGACCCGGTTGAAGAGGTCCATCTCGACGTTCGCGACCTTCTTGCTGTGCGCGAACACGTTCTTGCCGAAGCGCAGCGGGATCACCGGCATGTCCTGGACGAGGACGTCCTCGGCCTGCTGCCAGAACTTGATCGCCTCGGCCGGGGTCTTGGCGGCGCGGCCGTCCTCGACCAGCTTGTCGAACTGCTTGTTGCTGTAGCCGTAGTAGTTCGAGGAACCACCGGTGGTGAACAGCGGGCCGAGGTAGTTCTCCATGGACGGGTAGTCCATGATCCAGCCCATGCGGAACATGCCGGAGAACTTCTTCTGCTCGACCTGGGTCAGCATCTCGGCGAACTGCGGCACGGCCTGGCCGACGCAGTCGACGCCGAGGTTCTTCTTGATCTGGTTGCAGGTGGCGTCCACCCACTCCTTGTGACCACCATCGCCGTTGTAGCCGATGTTGATCTTGTTGCCCTCGACACCGCCGGCCTTCGCAAGGAGGGCCTTGGCGGCGGCCGGGTCGAACTTGCAGGACTCACCGCAGGTGTTGTCGCGGTAGCCGCCGACGACCGGGGAGACGAAGGAGCGGGCCGGGGCCTGCGAGTCGTTGAAGATCACCTTGGTGATCTCCTCGCGGTCGATGGCCATGGAGATCGCCTTGCGGACCTCGGGCTTCGAGTACTTCTTGTCGTACGTCGGGAACGACACGAACTGGAAGGTCGAGGCCGGGGACGACTTGAAGCGGTCACCGAACTGCTTCGGAGCGTTGGCCAGCTCGGAGGTCGGAACCTGCGGGATGACGTCGAGGGCGCCGGCGACGACGTCCTTATACATCGTCTCCTGGGCCTGGTAGATCTTGTACGTCACCGAGTCCACGTTGGGCTTGTTGGTGCCCGTGTAGTCAGGGTTCTTGACGACCTTGATCGCCTTGTTGTGCTCCCACTTGCCCTCGATCTTGAAGGCACCCTGGCCGATCGGAGCCTCTTCGTACGCCTTGATGTTGGCGATCGCGGCATCCGGCAGCGGGTAGAAGACCGTGTAACCGAGGACGGTCTTGTAGTCGGCGAAGGGCTTCGCCAGCTTGACCGTGAAGGTGGTGTCGTCCACGACCTTCAGGCCCGACATCTCCTTGGCGGAGGGCTCGGGGGCCTTCTTCGGGCCCTCCTCGCCGTCCGGGTCCGCCGGGTTGAGGGCGTCGTAACCCTCGATGGTGGCGAAGAAGTAGTTGCCGTCGGCCGCGTTCGGGCCGTAGGCACCCCAGTTCCAACCCTGGACGTAGCTCTTGGCGGTCACCGGGGTGCCGTCGTGGAACTTCTGTCCGGGCTTGATCTTGACGGTCCAGAGCTGGTTGTCCGTCGTCGTGATCGACTCGGCAGCGTCCTCGACCGGCTGGTTCTTGTCGTCGTAGCTGACGAGCGGACGGAACAGCGCGTCCAGCACCTGCGAGCCCTCGGACTCGGTCGTCGTCTGCGGGACGAGGCGCTTCGGCTCGGAGATGCCGACGCTCACAGAGCCGCCGGTCTTCGCCTTGCCTTCACCCTCCCCGCCCTTGTCGTTGCTGCCGCCACAGGCGGTTGCTGCCAGGGCCACGACGATCGCGCCCGCTACCCACTTGGCGCTCTTGGCACCGCGCATGGGTTCCTCCTCATGAGTCCACTTGTCACTACAAGGGGGGCACTTCGAGTTCGCCGACACCCCTGACGGCATTGGACTCAAGTGCCCCTAGTGTGCTCGTGAGTCGACACTCCCCACAGTGCGTGACCCATTGACCCGAGCTCAATGGAGCCAACTATTAAGTACGTCCGGGCTGTAAACCACACTTAAGTGGTCTCGTTTTGGCAACATCAGTAAGGGCCTTGAGACCGAAATCCGGACAAACTGATCACAGACAGACACCCCCGAAACGGACCGTTAACACACGTTCCGGAGAGCGACGTCCGGAAATCGAACATCGGGACGGGAAATCGGTTTGACGCGTTCCTGCCCATCCGAACTGTCAGATTCGCCACGCTGTGCGCCTCCGGCCGGAGGGTTCCGGAGGGCCCTGGAGCGTTCCGGAGGGGAGGGTCCTGGAGGGTTCGGGAGGGGCCCACAACGGGGAACGGCCCCCGCGGGGATCCCGTGGGGGCCGTTGCCGGTGTTCCGGTGGTGCTGGTGGGACCGGCGAGACGCCGGTGCCGGTCGAGCCTCGCTCGGTCAGCCGTTCTTGGCGCGCGACGCGGAACGGCCGCGCTCCTTCTGGTCCAGGACGACCTTGCGGATGCGCACGGCCTCCGGGGTCACCTCGACGCACTCGTCGTCGCGGCAGAACTCCAGCGACTGCTCCAGGGAGAGCTTGCGCGGCGGCACGATCGCCTCGAAGGAGTCGGCCGAGGAGGAGCGCATGTTGGTGAGCTTCTTCTCCTTGGTGATGTTCACGTCCATGTCGTCGGAGCGCGAGTTCTCGCCGACGATCATGCCCTCGTACACCTCGGTGCCGGGGTCGGTGAACAGGACACCGCGCTCCTGGAGGTTGGTCATCGCGAACGCGGTGACCGAGCCCGCGCGGTCGGCGACCAGCGAACCGTTGTTACGGGTCGTCAGCGTGCCGAACCACGGCTCGTGGCCCTCGTGGATCGAGTGGCCGATGCCGGTGCCGCGGGTCTGCGTCAGGAACTCCGTACGGAAGCCGATCAGGCCACGGGACGGAACGACGAACTCCATGCGGACCCAGCCGGAGCCGTGGTTCGACATGTTGTCCATGCGGCCCTTGCGGACACCCATGAGCTGCGTGACCGCACCCATGTGCTCCTCGGGCACGTCGATGGTCATGCGCTCGACGGGCTCGTGCGTCTTGCCGTCGATCTCGCGGGTGACGACCTGCGGCTTGCCGATGGTCAGCTCGAAGCCCTCGCGGCGCATCTGCTCGACCAGGATGGCGAGCGCCAGCTCACCACGGCCCTGGACCTCCCAGGCGTCGGGGCGCTCGGTGTCCAGCACGCGGAGCGAGACGTTACCGATGAGCTCGCGGTCCAGGCGGTCCTTCACCTGGCGGGCGGTGACCTTGCGGTCCTTGACGGCGGACTTGGCGTCCGCGCCCTTGCCGGTGCCGCCACGGCCGACCAGCGGGGAGGTGTTGGTGCCGATGACCATGGAGATGGCCGGCTCGTCCACCGTGATCAGCGGCAGCGCGATCGGGTTCTCCGGGTCCGCCAGGGTCTCGCCGATCATGATGTCCGGGATACCGGCGACGGCGCAGATGTCACCGGGGCCGGCGACCTCGGCCGGCTTGCGGGTGAGCGCCTCGGTCATCATCAGCTCGGTGATGCGGACGTTGGAGATCGTGCCGTCCCGCTTGATCCACGCGACCGTCTGGCCCTTGCGCAGCTCGCCCTGCTCGACACGGAGCAGCGCGATACGGCCGAGGAAGTTGTCGGCGTCGAGGTTGGTGACGTGGGCCTGGAGCGGCGCGTCCTCGTCGTACGACGGGGCCGGGACGTGCTCCAGGATGGTGGAGAAGAAGGGCTCCAGGCTGTCGCTGTCGGCCGGGACGGTGCCGTCCTCCGGCTTGGTCAGCGAGGCGATGCCGTCACGGCCGCAGGCGTAGACGATCGGGAACTCGATCTGGTCCTCGTCCGCGTCCAGGTCGAGGAAGAGGTCGTAGGTCTCGTTGACGACCTCGTCGATCCGGGAGTCCGGACGGTCGGTCTTGTTGATGCAGAGGATGACGGGCATCCGGGCCTGGAGGGCCTTGCGGAGCACGAAGCGCGTCTGCGGCAGCGGACCCTCGGAGGCGTCGACGAGCAGAACGACCGCGTCGACCATCGACAGACCGCGCTCGACCTCGCCACCGAAGTCGGCGTGGCCGGGGGTGTCGATGATGTTGATCGTGATCGGGGCCCCGCCGTCCTTGGGGTGATACTTCACCGCCGTGTTCTTGGCGAGGATCGTGATGCCCTTCTCACGCTCCAGGTCGTTCGAGTCCATCATGCGGTCGTCGAGCTGCTGGTGGGCGGCGAAGGCACCGGCCTGCTTGAGCATGGCGTCGACGATGGTCGTCTTGCCATGGTCGACGTGGGCGACGATGGCGACGTTACGGATGTCGTGGCGCGTGGGCATGGGTGCTTGCGCTTCTCTCGGATCGTGGGATGCGGCGTCAGTTCCTCTTACGCCCGCCGGGCGGACGCGCCACGGCTATGTCCTATGGTACGGGGCCGCCGCGCAAGGGGCTTCCCCGCCTTGATTCGAGAGGGCCTGCTGGAGGCCTGGGGACGCCTCGGTGGTGCGGTGCACTGGGGATGAGGAGAGGCACTGAGCGTGCGCGAACCGGCCGGGTCAAGGGGCCGGACGTGATCCTGCCCGCCGGGGGAGCCGGCGGGCAAGGGAATTGAGCTGCATCTGAGGTTGTGACCTGCGGTTTCGCCTACTTGGTGTTGCGCTCCGCACCCTTGGCGGATTCGGGCTTCTTGAACCCGATGTCCTGGTAACGCGGGGTCGCGAAGCCCCAGGCGCCCGCGTTCACCAGCTCGGGCTTGGCCGCCACCAGCTGGGGGCGCTGATAAAGGGGAATCGATCCTGCGGCGGCCCAGATCCGGGCGTCGGCCTGACGGACCAGGTCCAGCGCCTCCTTCTCGTCGAGCGTGGACACCGCCTGATCGAACAACTGGTCGATTCGGTCGGTGCCGACGCGTGCGTAGTTCTGCTCGACCAGGAGGGAGCCGTCCGAGGCCACCTCGGGCTTGGCGTAGATCGGCCGGGCGTCGGTCGCCGGGAAGGCGGAGGCGGGCCAGGAGTAGAGGGCCAGGTCGTAGTCGCCGGCGGCGATGTGGTCCTTGAAGAAGCTCTCGTCGGCGACCTTGCTGACCTCGGTCCGGATGCCGACCGCGTCGAGCATCCGGACGATCTTCTCCCCGACGGCGCGGAGCGACTCCGAGCCCGGACCCGAGGGCAGGACGAAGCGCAGGTTCAGCGGCTCGCCGTCCTTGCCGAGGGCCTGGGAGGCGCCCGCGGGGACGGCCGGGGCCGCGGTGCCGCGCGGGGCGTAGGCCCCGGGGGCGCCCCGGTCGGGACGGGCCGGGTTCTGCGCCTTGGCCTCGGTGCCGCCGGAGTCGGCGGTTCCGTCGGCACCGGCGCCGGGCTCGTCGTCGAGCAGGGCGGCCCGGTGCAGCAGCCCGGGGGCCGGGGCGACGACGGTGGTGCCGTTCTCCGGGGCTCCGGCACCGATCACGGGCTCGCCCGCGGTGCCGCCCGGCTTGTCGTCGCCGACGATGTAGAGGCCTTCGTCGGAGGCGGTGTCGGCGGCCTCGGGCTTCTTGGCCTCGTCGGCCGAGCCCGCCTTGCCCTTCTCCTCGGCCTTCTTCTCCTCGGCCTTCTTCTCCTCGGCCTCGCTGCCTGCCTTCGTCCCGGCGGGCTTCTTGTTCGCACCGCCGGGGACCCAGCCCGCGTCCGCGAGCAGCGCCCGCGCCTCCTTGGCGTCCTGACCACCGAGCGCGTCGCTGCTGTCCGCGTACGCCGCCTGCCCCGCGAGCGCCAGGTGGCTGCCGGGCGGCCGGGCGGGCAGCCCGAGCGGCTTGAGTACGGCTTCGGCCAGTTCCTGGCGGTCGAGGGCGCGCGCCACCGCTCTGCGTACCCGCTCGTCCGAGAGCGGGCCGCTCTCACCGTTCAGGGAGAGCTGGGTGTACGCGGGCTCCAGGGACTTGCGGACCACGAACGTGCCCAGCGCCCGCTGCTCGGCCGCATACCTGTCGACGGCCTGCTGGTTCTTCTCGCGCGCGGCCTGGACCGCCTGCGCCTTGCCCTCGTCGGAGCCGTTCGCCAGCGCCCAGGACTTCAGGGCCGCCGACGGGGTGATCGCGGCGCCGGGGCCGTGTGCGAGGGGCTGCCCGGCACTGCCGCCGGCCTGGGCGTCCCGTACCGCGAGGGCGATGCGGTCGGCGGCCGACCGATCGATCTCGGCCAGATCGAGCTTGCCCGCGGCCAGCGCGGCGATGCGCTCGTCGCGCGGCACGGCACGCAGGACCACCTGGTCGAGCTTGGGGGACCGGCCCCACCAGCGGGGGTTGCGGACGAGCGTGACGGTGGCGGCCTTGCTGTCGGCGGCCTTGAGCAGGAACGGTCCTGCAGTCGCCTTCAGGGTGGTGCGGGCGCCGTCGTTGAAGGCGTTCGGGGTCCCCGTCACCTCCTTCGGGTAGAGCGGGGTGAAGAGGGACTGCCAGTCGGCGTACGGCCGGGCGAAGGTGACCCGTACCTCCAGGTCGTCCTTGCCGCGCTCGATCTTCTCGATCCGCTCGTAGCCGGCGTTGCGGGCGGTCCAGTACGCGGTGTCCCGGCCGTTCAGGGCCCGCCACTGCGCGACGAAGTCGGGGGCGCCGATCTCCCGGCCGTCGCTCCACACCGCCTGCTGGTTGAGCTTGTACAGGACGATCTGCTTGGGCTCCGTCTCGATCACCTGGGCGGACTCCAGATAGTCCGCGTTGCGCCGGGGCCGGCCGCGCTCGTCGAGGGTGTAGAGGGCGGGGAGCACGGCTCCGGCGACGCGCGACGTCGCCCCGTCGGCGTCGGCCTGGAAGGCGTTGAGCGTGGTCGGCATCGCGTCCACGGCCCAGTTCAGCGTGCCGCCGTCGGCGATCTTGTCGCGCGCGGCCGGGGCGTGGTCCGGAGCGGCGGCCGGGGTCTCGTCGGCCTCGTCGCCGGAGCTGCATCCGGCGAGGACGGTGATGGCGAGCACCGCGCTGGTGAGCGTGGCGGCGGAGCGAAGCGTGCGGGAGCGGGGGCTCCTGGAGCATGTCCTCCCGCGAGGGGCGCCGACCTGGGACATGACTTGTACCCCTTCGTCCAGTTTCATGGCATTTGGCGATGATCACACCTATTGCTCATACACTGAAAGCGACGCACCGGATCCGGCCACGCCGACACGGCGGCGGGGCGGACAAACCCCACCCGTGCGGCCCAACCGCCGGGCGGCGCGGTTCACCGGACGAGTGGAATCCCGTACACATGGCTTCACAAGCGGGATGTGACGCGCGACACTCTCAGGCGCGTGTTCGCCACCCGCACTCGCGGAAGTGAGGGCAACCCATGTCCGTTCAGGATGATTTGGCGGCCGTCAAGCGCTGCCTCGAAGACCTGGTCCGCACGGTCGGACAACTGGAACGCAGCGTCGCGGCGGAACGGGGCGCCACCGCGCCACCAGCCCCCGGCCGGCCCGAGAACCTCGTGACGATCCCCGACACGCCGTACGACAGCGCGCTGTGGGGCTCGGACACCGACGACGAGGGCCTGGGAGCACGCGACCGGCACGCACCCTAGGTCCCGCGGCCTCCGGGAGCGGCAGCCGCTGGAGGCCCCGGGAGACCGACAGTCGGAACGCGCCCGAGGAGACCGACCTTGGCCACAGGAACCGAACCGCCGTCCACAGGAAGGGGGGTGCGCGCCACCGGCGTGCACTCCCCTTCCCGTGCGGCCATCGCCCCGCGCCATCTGCGCACCGACCGCTGGTGGCTGGCACCGGCCGCCACCGCCGCCGGACTGCTCGCCTTCGTCGCGTACTCCACCTGGCGAGCCTTCGCCAACAGCGACTACTACGCGGCCCCGTACGTCTCGCCGTTCTACTCGCCCTGTCTGGCCGAGAACTGCGTCCCCATGAAGGGCGGGCCCAACTGGGAGATCTTCGGCAGCTGGTGGGGCCTCTCCCCCGCCCTGCTGATCCTGATCTTCCCCCTCGGCTTCCGGCTGACCTGCTACTACTACCGCAAGGCGTACTACCGGGGCTTCTGGGCATCACCCCCGGCCTGCGCCGTCGCCGAACCCCATCGGACGTACACCGGCGAGACGCGCTTCCCGCTGATCCTGCAGAACATCCACCGGTACTTCTTCTACACCGCGCTGCCGGTCGCCGCGATCCTCACGTACGACACCGTGCTGACCTTCCGGGACTCCTCGTACGCCTGGGGCCACGCGGGTCTGGGGACGGTGATCTTCCTGATCAACATCGTGCTGATCTGGGCGTACACCCTCTCCTGCCACTCCTGCCGGCACATCGTCGGCGGGCGGCTGCGGCACTTCTCCAGGCATCCCGTGCGCTACCGGATGTGGAACCTGGTCGGGAAGCTCAACGCCCGTCACATGCTGCTCGCGTGGGCCTCGCTGATCTCCGTCGCGGTCTGCGATCTGTACGTGTACCTGCTCGCCACCGGCACCTTCGACGACCCGAGGATCTTCTGACATGGCGCAAGTCGAGCGGCAGCAGTGGGACGTGGTCGTGGTCGGCGCGGGCGGCGCGGGGCTGCGCGCCGCGATCGAGGCGCGCGAGCGGGGCGCACGGACGGCCGTCATCTGCAAGTCCCTGTTCGGCAAGGCCCATACGGTGATGGCCGAGGGCGGCATCGCCGCCTCCATGGCCAACGTCAATCCGCACGACACCTGGCAGGTCCACTTCCGCGACACCATGCGCGGCGGGAAGTTCCTCAACCAGTGGCGGATGGCGGAGCTGCACGCGCGCGAGGCGCCCGAGCGGGTGTGGGAACTGGAGGCCTGGGGCGCCCTCTTCGACCGTACGCCGGACGGCCGGATCTCCCAGCGCAACTTCGGCGGTCACGAGTACCCGCGCCTCGCGCACGTCGGCGACCGCACGGGTCTCGAACTGATCCGCACGCTCCAGCAGAAGACGGTCGCCCTCCAGCAGGAGGACTTCCGGGAGAGCGGGGAGTACGAATCCCGGCTGAAGGTCTTCCAGGAGTGCACGGTCACGCGCGTCCTGCGGGACGAGTCGGGACGGGTGGCGGGGGTCTTCTGCTACGAACGGGAGACCGGCCGCTTCTTCGTCCTGGAGGCGCCGGCCGTCGTCCTGGCGACCGGTGGCATCGGCAAGTCCTTCAAGGTGACGTCCAACTCCTGGGAGTACACGGGCGACGGCCACGCGCTGGCGCTGCTCGCGGGCGCGCCGCTGGTGAACATGGAGTTCGTGCAGTTCCATCCGACCGGGATGGTCTGGCCGCCGTCGGTGAAGGGGATCCTGGTCACCGAGTCGGTGCGCGGCGACGGCGGAGTGCTGCGCAACTCCGAGGGCAAGCGGTTCATGTTCGACTACGTCCCCGACGTCTTCAAGGAGAAGTACGCGCAGACGGAGGCGGAGGGTGACCGCTGGTACGAGGACCCGGACAACAACCGTCGCCCGCCCGAGCTGCTGCCGCGCGACGAGGTGGCACGGGCCATCAACGCCGAGGTGAAGGCGGGGCGCGGCTCCCCGCACGGCGGCGTCTTCCTCGATGTGTCGACCCGGATGCCGGCCGAGGTGATCAAGCGGCGGCTGCCTTCGATGTACCACCAGTTCAAGGAGCTGGCGGACGTCGACATCACGGCGGAGGCCATGGAGGTCGGGCCCACCTGCCACTACGTGATGGGCGGGGTCGCGGTCGACTCCGACACCGCGGCGACCGTGGGGGTGCCGGGACTCTTCGCCGCGGGGGAGGTCGCGGGCGGGATGCACGGCTCCAACCGGCTCGGCGGGAACTCGCTCTCGGACCTGCTGGTCTTCGGGCGGCGGGCGGGGTGGCACGCCGCGGAGTACGCGGCCGCCGCCTCCCGCGCGGGCGTCTCCGAGGCGGGGGTCGCGACGGCGGCCGCGGAGGCGCTGGCGCCGTTCGGGGCGGCGGAGGAGCCGTCGGCGGAGAACCCGTACACCCTCCACCAGGAGCTCCAGCAGACGATGAACGACCTCGTCGGCATCATCCGCCGGGAGGGCGAGATGGCCGAGGCCCTGGAGCGGATCGCCGAGCTGCGCGCCCGGGCGCGGCGCGCCGGGGTCGAGGGGCACCGGCAGTTCAACCCGGGCTGGCACCTGGCGCTCGACCTGCGGAACATGCTGCTCGTGAGCGAGTGCGTGGCCCGGGCCGCGTTGGAGCGGACCGAGAGCCGCGGAGGGCACACCCGGGAGGACTACCCGTCGATGGACCGGGCGTGGCGTCCGGTGAACCTGCTGTGCCATCCGGCGGAGGAGGGCGTCGCCCTCGAACGCACCCGTACGGAACCCATTCGTCCGGACCTCCTCGCGCTGTTCGAGAAGGAGGAGCTGGTCAAGTACCTGGCCGAGGAGGAGCTGTACGAGTGAGTACCTATGACGCGCGCTTCCGGGTGTGGCGGGGCGACACCGCCGGCGGGGAGCTGAGGGACTTCACGGTCGAGGTGAACGACGGCGAGGTGGTCCTCGACATCATCCACCGGTTGCAGGCCACACAGGCCCCGGATCTGGCCGTGCGCTGGAACTGCAAGGCGGGCAAGTGCGGTTCGTGCTCGGCCGAGATCAACGGGCGGCCCCGGTTGATGTGCATGACCCGGATGTCGACCTTCGACCACGCGGAGACCCTCACGATCACGCCCCTGCGTGCCTTCCCGGTCGTACGCGACCTGGTGACGGACGTGTCCTTCAACTACGCGAAGGCGCGCGAGATCCCGGCGTTCGTGCCGCCGGAGGGGGTCGCTCCGGGCGAGTACCGGATGCGGCAGATGGATGTGGAGCGCTCGCAGGAGTTCCGTAAGTGCATCGAGTGCTTCCTGTGCCAGGACACCTGTCATGTGGTCCGGGACCACGAGGAGAACAAGGGCGCGTTCGCCGGGCCGCGCTTCCTCATGCGGGTCGCGGAGCTGGACATGCACCCGCTGGACGCGGCGGCTGAGGCCGGCCTCGACCGGAGGCGGACGGCGCAGGACGAGCACGGGCTCGGGTACTGCAACATCACCAAGTGCTGTACGGAGGTGTGTCCGGAGGGCATCAAGATCACGGACAACGCCCTGATCCCGCTGAAGGAGCGGGCCGTGGACCGCAAGTACGACCCGCTGGTGTGGCTGGGCAACAAGATCCGGCGGCGGGAGGGGTAGGGACGGCCCACCCCTCCCCCTGCCGGATGGGCCCACCCCTCCCCCTGCCGGATGGGCCCGCCCCTCCCCCCGGCGGATGGGGACGTCAGTGCCAGCCCTCGCGGTAGGCCGTCCAGTCCCCCTCCTTCGCGGCGAAGTCGACGTAGAGCGCGACTCCGAACCGTTCGCGGTCGCGGTCCGTGCGCCCCAGGCCCAGCCGGGTGCCGCGGATCGCGGCCGCCACGGTCTCCGCCGAGTCGTGGTGGCCGAGGTCGTCCTCGTGGAAGAAGGGCAGGCCCATGAGCAGGTCGGTGTCCTCGGGCGTGACCTCCAGGGCAAGGCTCGTCTGCTGGGCGACGTACCCGCCGTAGAGGCTCTCCAGCGGCATCCACGTGTCGTACGACATGACGGCTATCTGGTCGACCCTGCGGGCGACCTGCCCGAAGAACTCCTGCGACCACCACTTCTCGCTGCCGCTGACCGCGCCGTTCACCGAGTGCAGGGCGGGCAGCGGGTCGATCTGGTGGGCGGCGACGGAGAGCGGGACCTTGCGGGCGCTGGTCAGCTCACCGAGGTCGTCGAGGAGGGACAGGCAGTGCGCGTCGTCGGAGAGCAGCGGCTCCAGGTCGAAGTGGACCCCGTCGAAGCCGGCGTCGAGGATCTGCCGGGCCGAGCCCACCACGGCGGTCCGTGAGGCCGCGTCCTCCAGACGGAGCCCCTCGGGTCCCTCGGTGGCCAGGATGTCGCCGAGCCAGGCATGCACCCGTATGCCGGGCATCGTGCGGTGGACGCTCTGGATCAGCCACGCCGCGCGGGGGTAGCGGGCGGCGGGCAGGGTGCCGTCGTGCTCCAGCGGCCCGGCGTGGACGTAGAGGTCGCGTATGCCGGTCCCCTTGATCCGGGCCGCGAACTCGGCGAGGTCGGCGTCCTTCTTCCGGCCGTCCACCCAGGCGTGGCCCAGCCAGATCGCGTCCTTGCCGCGGGTCTTCGTCCCGTCCTGGAGCTCGCCCGCGTAGTTGACGCGCAGGGCGATCGCGCTGCCGCCCAGAGGGAGGACCAGAAGGAGGACGAGACCGAGGGCGATCCATCTCCCCCGCCGCCACCAGCCGCGTACGCGTCCGTCCACCCGGTCCCCCAAGATCGTCGATGTCGTGATCACCACCCTAGGGGCGGCTACTGACAGTGACGCTCGGGGCCGAGGGGGCGGTTCCGCCCGGTCGCGGGCCCCCGAACCGGGACATA
Organism: Streptomyces sp. NPDC057271; assembly: GCF_042668715.1. Classification (NCBI taxonomy): domain Bacteria; kingdom Bacillati; phylum Actinomycetota; class Actinomycetes; order Kitasatosporales; family Streptomycetaceae; genus Streptomyces; species Streptomyces sp. NPDC057271. The sequence continues at coordinate 61,558 of NZ_JBHUYJ010000020.1, read as the reverse complement.
ACCTCCCCATGTGACGCGAACAGCCACCCGAGCCCTCCTCGCGGTGCTGGTGGCGGCGTGGTGGCTGACCGTGCCCGCCGTTCACGGCGCCCGCGCCGACGACCCCGTCGTGCTGTCCCGCGAGGGGCAGATCACCGACACGGTGGGCGCGCTCGGCGACCGTCGCAGCGCGGTCGCCCAGGCCCTGGACCAGCTCTACGACGACCGGCGCGTCCAGCTCTTCGTCGTGTACGTACGGGACTTCTCCGGGCGCTCGGGCCAGGGCTGGGCCGACGCCACGGCCGAGCGCAACGGCCTGGGCGTGGACGACATCCTGCTCGCGGTGGCCACGCACGACCGGCAGTACGGCTACTCGGCCGACCCGGACTCCCGCTTCACCCAGGCACAGCTCGACGACGTCGCCCGGACCGCGATCGAGCCGCCGCTCCGGCAGAACGACTGGGCGGGCGCCGTGATCGGCGCGGCGAACGGCTACGACGCGGTCCTCGGCGGACGGCCCGTGCCCACGCCCACGATCACCCCGGGCGTCGCCGATCCCGGCGGCACCGGGGACGACGGCACCGTGGACGACGGCGCCTCGGGGACGGACCTCGTCGTGCCCGTCGTCCTCGTCGGCGGGGCCGGGGTCGTCGCCGCGTACGTCTGGAGCAAGCGCCGCCGGCGGCCCGCGGCGGGAGCGGGAACGGGCGCCGGGGAGGGCGCCGGGAGAGGCGACAGTACGGGAGCCGGGACGGGCGCCGGGGCGGGCGCCGGGGCGGGCGCGAGCGCACCGGGCGGCCGGGGCTGGGGCGCTCCGAAGGAGCCCGCCCAGCCGACGCTGTCCGTGTTGGACCGGCAGGCCCGGCAGGCGCTCGTCGCCACGGACGACGCCGTCCGGACCAGCCAGGAGGAACTCGGCTTCGCGACCGCCCAGTTCGGCGAGGAGGCGGTCGGGCCCTTCACGGAGGCGATGGCGTTCGCGAAGGAGGAGCTGACGGCCGCGTTCCGGCTGCGCCAGAAGCTCGACGACGCCTTCCCCGAGGACGACGCGACCCGCCGCTCGATGCTCGACGAGATCATCGGGCGCTGCGACGAGGCGAACGCGCGTCTGGACGCCCGGTCCGAGGACTTCGACCGGCTACGGGCCCTGGAGCGCGATGCCCCCGAGGCCCTGGCCGCCGTCGAGGCCGCGTTCCGCGAGCAGTCCGGGCAGGTCGGCACGGCGGAGGCGGCACTGACCGCGATGCGGGAACGGTACGCCGAGTCCGCGGCCTCCCCCGTGGCGAGCGACGTCGAACAGGCCAAGCAACGGATGGTGTTCGCGACGACGCATGTGGACCAGGCACGGCAGGCCGTCGAGGCGGGCGACAACGGCGTCGCGGCCGTCCACATCCGGGCGGCCGAGGGCGCGGTCGACCAGGCGGCCCGGCTCACCGAGGCCGTCGACCGGCGGGCGAAGGAGCTGGCCGAGGCCGTGGGCAGGCTGACGACCGCGCTCTCCGAGACCGAGGCCGACCTCGCCGACGCCCGCGGAATGCTCCAGGGCACGGCCGAGGGGGTCTCCACCGCCGACCTCCAGGGCCGTATCGCCCGCGCGGAGGCGGTCGTGGCGGATGTGCGGCGGAGGATGGACGCGGGCCGCCACGACCCGTTGGACGCGCTGCGCCGCATCGAGGAGGCCGACACGGCGCTCGACGAGGCGCTGGCGGGCGCACGGGAACGCGAGTCGGGCACGCGGCGCGCCCGCGCGCTCCTCGACCAGACGATGCTGACGGCCCGTTCCGCCGTTGGAGCGGCGGCCGACTACATCACCACCCATCGCGGGGCCGTGGGCAGCGAGGCCCGTACGCGCCTGGCCGAGGCCCAGCGCCGGCTGGAGAAGGCGGCGGCCCTGGCGGAGGCCGACGACCCGCAGGCGGGCCTCGGCGAGGCCCAGCAGGCGGGCGCGCTGGCCCGGCGGGCGCAGGACCTCGCCGAGCAGGACGTCCGCACGTACGGGAACCCGAACGGCCTGGGCGGTGTACCGGGGGCGGGAGGCGGCGGCGGGCTCGGCGGAGCGGTGCTCGGCGGCATCATCCTCGGCGGGCTGTTCGGCGGAGGAAGGGGAGGCGGGGGCTTCGGTGGGGGCGGGTTCGGTGGAGGCGGGTTCGGTGGAGGCGGACCCGGGCGTTTCGGCGGCGGGGGAACCCGCGGCCGACTGGGCGGTGGCGGTCGCTTCTGACGATTCACGGCTCACCGCGTCCACCGTGCTCCCCGCGTCCACCTCGCTCACCGCGTTCACCGTGCTGCTCAAGGAGAAGGACCATGACGAAGCAGACCGTCCTCGGCCGCGTCACCCAGCTGGCGAAGGCCAACATCAACGCGCTGCTGGACCAGGCGGAGGACCCGCAGAAGATGCTGGACCAGCTGATCCGCGACTACAGCAACAACATCACGGAGGCGGAGGAGGCGGTCGCGGCGACGATCGGCAATCTGCGACTGATGGAGCAGGACCACCAGGAGGACATGGCCGCGGCGAAGGAGTGGGGCGGGAAGGCGCGGGCGGCGAGCAGAAAGGGGGACGAGCTGCGGGCCGCGGGGCAGACGGCGGAGGCGGACCGGTTCGACAACCTGGCGAAGGTCGCGCTTGAGCGCCAGCTTCAGTCGGAGAAGGAGGCGAAGACGGCCGAGCCGACCATCGCGGCGCAGACCGAGGTGGTGGGGAAGCTGAAGGACGGGCTGGACCGGATGAAGGCCAAGCTGGGCGAGCTCCGGGCGAAGCGCGACGAGCTGGTCGCCCGGGCCACGTCCGCGCAGGCGCAGAACCGGATGATGGACGCCGTGAAGAACATCGACGTGCTGGACCCGACGAGTGAGCTGAGCCGGTTCGAGGACAAGGTCCGGCGCGAGGAGGCGAGGGCGATGGGCAAGCAGGAGCTGGCCGCCTCCTCGCTGGACGCCCAGTTCGAGCAGTTGGACACGCTCGGCGACAGCGCGGAGATCGAGGCGCGGCTCGCGGCGCTGAAGGGGGAGCGAGGGCCGGAGCGGTAGCCGGAGCGGTGCGAGAGCGGGAGCGGTGCGGGAGCCGGAGCGGTAGCGAGAGCGGGAGCCGGAGCGGTGCGGGAGCCGGAGCGCCCACCCCGCCCGCGCGCGGGGTGGTGCGGCACCGGTCAGAACATGCTCAGGAGCTGCTCCACGGTCGGCTCCGCGGCTCCCTCGCCGTCCGGCAGCGGCAGTTCGAACCAGACGGTCTTGCCCCGGGGGGTACGGCGCGATCCCCAGGCGGCACTGAGGAGTCCGACCAGCTGCAGTCCGCGCCCGCCCTCGTCGGTGTCCCGGGCTCGGCGGCGCCGTGGCTGCACGAGTCCGGAGTCCCAGACCTCGCAGACCAGGGTCCGGTCGCGGAGCAGCCGGAGCCGGATCTCGCCCTCGCCGTACCGCAGGGCGTTGGTGACCAGTTCGCTGACCAGGAGTTCGACGGTGTCCACGAGCGGTTCGAGGTCCCAGGCGGTGAGCTGGGCGCGCGCCAGTTCACGGGCCCGGCCGACCGAGCGGGGCTCACGGGGCAGCCGCCAGTCCCCGACGGCGCCGGACGGCAGCCCCTGGATACGGGCCATCAGGAGGGCGATGTCGTCCTCGCCGTGCTCGGTGTCGAGGGTGGACAGCACCCGGTCGCAGACGTCTTCGAGGGGCAGCGCCGCGTCCGTGAGCGCGCCGCGGAAGGCGCTGAGCCCCTCGTCGAGTGGATGGTCCCGGGACTCGACGAGCCCGTCGGTGTAGAGGGCCAGCAGGGAGCCCTCGGGCAGCTCGACCTCCACCTCCTCGAAGGGCTCTCCGCCGACGCCGAGCGGCATCCCCGGCGGCACGTCGAGCAGCAGGGCCTTCTCGCCCGGTTCGACGAGGACCGGCGGAAGGTGGCCGGCGTTGGCGAAGGTGCAGCGCCGGGTGACGGGGTCGTAGACGGCGTAGACGCAGGTGGCGAGGTAGACCTCGGAGAGCTCCGGTCCACGGGGCTTGTGGGCGCGGGCGCTCTGCTGGGCTCCGGCGGGTGCGCCGAGGCCGCGGGCGATCTCGTCGAGGTGGGAGAGGACCTCGGCGGGTTCCAGGTCGAGCTGGGCCAGGGTGCGGACGGCGGTGCGCAGTTCGCCCATGGCGACGGCGGCGCGCAGGCCTCGGCCCATGACGTCCCCGATGACCAGGGCGGTGCGGTGGCCGGGGAGTTCGATGACGTCGAACCAGTCGCCGCCCACCTCGGTGGCCGTGGTGCCGGGGAGATAGCGGCAGGCGATGTCGAGGCCGGCGGCCTCGGGGTCGCCGGGCGGGAGCAGACTGCGCTGCAGGATCAGGGCCCGCTCGTGCTCGCGGCGGTAGAGACGGGCGTTGTCGATGCAGACCGCCGCGCGGGCGGCCAGTTCGACGGCGAGGGCCCGGTCCCGCTCCCCGAAGGGCTCGCTGCCCTTGGTCCGGGAGAACTGGACGAGGCCGACGACGGTGTCGTGGGCGACCATCGGCACGACGAGGGTCGAGTGGACGAGACTGCCGTCGCCACCGGGGACGGTTCTCACCCGGCCGGTGCGGAGAGCTCCGGCGCAGGGCGAGTTGAAGGGGTAGCGGTGGACGGAGCCGACCTCGACGGGCCCGGCGCCGCAACAGCCGTCGCCCGCGTCGGTGCCGGTGCCGGCCGTCCCGTCGGGGTTGCGGAGCGGGGTGTCGGACACCGCGCTCGCGAAGGCGACGCGGCGCAGTTCGGCGCTGCCCGCGCCGTAGCCGACGTCGTGGGAGCTCCCCCACCGTCCGGGCGGAGCCTCGTCCCCGGTCAGCAGCCCCTGGTAGAGGTCGACGGAGGCGAGGTCGCAGAAACCGGGGACGGTCACGTCGAGCAGTTCCCGGGCGGTGGCCTCCAGATCGAGGGAGTTGCCGATGCGGGCGCCTGCCTCGTTGAGGAGGGCGAGGTTGCGGCGGGCGCTGGCCGCCTCACGGGCCGCGTTGTGGCGGCGGGTCACGTCGATGCCGAGTCCGGCGACGCCGACGGGCCGGCCGGAGCCGCTGTGCACGCGGTAGAGGTTGATCGACCAGTGGCGCCGGTCGGTGGAGCCGGGAGGGGCGCCGACGATCTGCAGCTCCGTGACGGCCTCACCGGTCTCCAGGACGCTCTGGAGCGCGGCCGTCATCCGGTCGGCCTCGGGTCGGGAGAGGTAGTCGTGGACGGTGCGGCCCCGGTGGTCGTCGGCCGAGCCGCCGAAGACGGTGGCGAAGCGCTGGTTGGCGCGCTTCACGGTGAGGTCGGTGCCGAAGAGGAGGAAGCCAAAAGGGGATTGGCCGAAAATCGCCTGCGAAGCGGCGAGGTCGGTCTCGATGTGCCGCAGCGCCCGTACGTCGACGACGATGCAGAGCGCGGCTCGTTCCCCGGTCGTGGTGCGGCTCGGCATCACGTACATCTCGGCGATGCCGTCACGGCTCGCGCTGCGGTCCTGGCCGGGGATCCGGAAGGGGACGAGGCCCGTCCACTCGCGGCCGTCGAGGATCTCGGCGACCCTGCGACGCCCGCGTTCACGCAGGTCGGCAGGCATGAAGGCCTCGACCGGATCCTTACCCATGGCGTCTTCGGCGGGCACACCGAAGAGGTCGACGGCCCGGCGGCTCCACTGATCGACGAGCCCGTCAGGCCCTATCGAGAAGGAGGCGACCCTGATGTAGTCATAGATCGAGCCGGGCGGGCTGCTCTGCCACACGAAGCCGCTCGCCGTCTCAGGTATCTCGCTCACGCGACCGTCCCCTCCAGCTCACCGCACCGGACCGGCCATGCCCGCAGTATTCAGCACTACGGCCCCCGACGGCACGACGTTCACGATCACAGGGTGGTCTCGTTCATTTCCGGCCGAGCCCTCGGTGATCGTTGTCCCAACCCTCTCTTAACCCGGCAGGGCCAGCTCGAACCACACTGTCTTGCCCGTTCTGCCTTTACGGGTCCCCCAGCTCCGAGCGGAACCGGCCACGAGCTGAAGACCGCGACCGCCCTCGTCGTCGGGGCCGGCGGGGCGTTCGGTGGGCGGATCCGGAAGCGGATCGGAAACCTCCACGAGAAGGGCGGGGCGGTGGGCGTCGCCGCCCGGCTCCGGCCGGAGGTGGACGAGCCGGACGCCGATGGGGCCGGAGGCGTAGCGCAGGGAATTGGTCACCAGCTCGCTCACCAGGAGGACCGTGAGGTCACCCACCGCCGGGTCGATCCGCCAGGTCCGGAGGGTGTCGCGCACCGCGTGGCGGGCGGTGCGCACGGCATTGGCCTCAGCAGGGAAGTTCCACTCGACGCACTCGCCATCGGTGTCGATCACGCCCGATCACTTCCCCAACCCATCACCAGAAGGAAGGCCCACGTCCTATTTCGGGGGGTTATTCAGGACATACCCGAATTGAGAGCGCGGTATCGCGAGGCGTGGGCCAAGGGGAGCACGGTGGCACGAACGGCGTAAGGCCTCAGCCCCGCACTCCGTCGGCGGCGACGGGCGGCAGGCGCAGCCCCGCCTCGGCGACGGCGGGGCGGTCCTGGTCCAGCCAGTCGACGGAGTCCAGCTCATGACGGGCCAGCCAGCGCAGCTCGTCATGGTCCTGCAGCGGGCGTGGCTCACCCGAGAGCAGGCGGGCGGTCCACACCCGGAGAACGTAGCCCGGCTTCAGCGGCCACTCACCCGGGATGCGCTCACCGGGCTCCGTCTCGACGCCGAGCTCCTCGCGCAACTCGCGGACCAGCGCGGCTTCGGGGCTCTCCCCCGGCTCCACCTTGCCGCCGGGGAGCTCCCAACGCCCCGCCAGCTCGGCGGGGGCACTGCGGCGTGCGGCCAGCAGACGCCCCCTGTCGTACACGGCTCCGGCGACCACGACCACGTGGTCGGCCACGTGGTCGGAGTGGGGTTCTGTCATGGGCCGGAGCGTATCCCGCGTGGGGGTACTCCCAGGGCCGAAGGCTCTGGGCGAGATCAGACCGCGGGTTGCCCGATCCGCTCCACCCAATAGAGCTGCTTGTGTCCCCGGTCATCGAGACTGTCGGCGACTTTCTGCGCCTCGTCTCTCGTCGCGTACCGCCCGACCCGATAGCGGTTCCCGTTGTCGTCCTGCCGTATCACCAGCCAGGGCAGAACAGGGCCACTGTCGGTCATCGACCATCTCCCTCCGCCGGTCCGGCCGTCTCTAAGGGTCTCCCTGAAATGGCAATCCGCATATGCCTGACCCTACGCCTGACATTTACACAGCGGATATGAGATTTCACAAAGAGGTACGGATCCGGCCGGGAATTGACGGCGGGAGGCCGAAGATCAGGCCCCGAGGCGGGCCGGGACACGGCCGAAGCGGACATCGGAACGGCTCCGGCCGCTCCGGCCGGCGCGGAACCCGTGCCGCGGGCACCACCCGCCACACAGCCTCGAAGCCGACCGGTTTCACGGCCCGAAGAGGCGGCACGGCTCACGGCATGACGGCATGACGGCAGCCGGGCACGCCCACGGCGCACACACGATCGACGGGGTCCACCGACGCAGAGACAGACGCACCACGCACCCCACCGGGACGCCGTACGCGTGCCACGCACCCCACCGGGCCGTCGCACGCGCGCTTCGTGCACCGCCCGCGAGGCGGCACGCGCAAAACGCGCGATACGCGTGCTTCTTTCAGCGCACCGGCAGGTGGTAGGCGATGCGGTAGCGGTCCGCCGGGACGACGACGTCAGCGGTCTCCACCGCACGGCCCGACGCGTAGTACGTCCGCTCGACGACCATCACCACATGACCCGGGACACCGCCGAGCGCCAGGAGTTCCTCTGCGAGCCCCGGGCGGGCGCCGACCTCCTCCGCCACGTTGTCGACGACGACGTCGATCGCCGCCATGCGCTCCACGACTCCGCAGCCGCCGAGCGGCCCCTCCTCTGGCAGCATCACGGGCGTCCGCCCCGTGACCGCGAGCGGCTCCCAGGAGGTGGAGAGCATCATCGGCTCGCCCCCGTCGCGGTAGACGTACCGCGTGCGCATCACCCGCTCCCCCGGCTCGATGCCGAGCCGCTCGGCCACGACGGCGCTCGCGTGCTCCTGCTCGCTGCTGGACTCCCAGGTGCCGCGCGCCCCGTCCGCCGCCTGCTCCTGCCGGAAGGGATTGGCACCGGACGGCGGCCGGTACCCGGAGCGGGCGATCCTGCGCGGCACCGGGCGCTCCCGCACATACGTCCCCGAGCCCGAGCGGCCCTCGACGAGCCCCTCGGCCATCAGCACCTTGCGGGCTTCGAGGGCCACGGTGTCCGAGACGCCGTACTCCTCGCGGATGCGCGCCTGCGAGGGGAGCCGGGTATGCGGCGGAAGCGAGCCGTTGGCGATCTTCTCTCGAAGATCGCTCGCCACGCGAAGATAGGCGGGCTGCTCACCGAACGTCACTGGACACTCCCCTCAGGTTGACGGACAGCTACAGACTGACAACCCTCGGTGTCCACCCGCAAGCATGGGCCAGAGTTTCACCCGAAGTGATGATTTGCCTTTACGCCTGCACTTACCGCAGGTATAGCCACCGATTCCCACCGGAGCCTTGACCTCAATGGTCCAGACCAATACGTTCCTGTGAGCACAGCTCCCTTCCGGCACACGCACAGGAAACGAGCCTCATGCGTCGTAGAACCCTTTCCCGGCTGACGACCGCCGCCCTCTCCCTCGGCCTCGTGGCCGGACTCGCGCCCGCCGCGGGCGCCGACTCCACCTCACACAGCACCAGCCGCCCGTCGTACAAGCGCGTCGGCTACTTCACCCAATGGGGCGTCTACGGACGCGACTTCCAGGTCGAGGATCTGGAGACCAGCGGTACGGCGGCCAAGCTCACCCACATCAACTACGCCTTCGGCAACGTGAGTTCCGACGGAAAGTGCTTCACCGGCAACGTGCCGGGAGAGGCCGACGCCTGGGCCGACTACGTCCGCCCGCTCGACGCGGCCGACTCCGTGGACGGCATCGCCGACACCGCCGAGCAGCCCCTCGCCGGCAACTTCAACCAGCTGCGCGAACTCAAGGCGAAGCACCCGGGCCTCAAGGTCCTGATCTCGCTGGGCGGCTGGAGCTGGTCCACCCACTTCTCCGACGCGGCCCGCACCCCCGCGTCCCGCAAGGCCTTCGTCTCCTCCTGCATCGACCTCTACATCAAGGGCAACCTGCCCGTCGACGGAGCCCGTGGCGGCGCGGGAGCCGCAGCGGGCCTCTTCGACGGCATCGACCTCGACTGGGAGTGGCCGGCCTCCGCCGGCGACGTCGACACCGTCTTCCGCCCGGAGGACAAGCAGAACTTCACCGCTCTGGTACGGGAGTTCCGCAGCCAGCTCGACGCCTACGCCAAGTCCCGGCAGGGCCACGGCAAGCGCAAGCACTACGAGCTGACCGCCTTCGTCCCGACCGCTCCCGCCAAGATCGACGCGGGCTTCGAAGTCCCCAAGATCATGCGGGACTTCGACTTCGTGAACCTCCAGGGCTACGACTTCCACGGCTCCTGGGAGTCCACGACGGCCCAACAGTCGGCGCTCTACGCCAAGAGCGGCGACTTCAGCGTCGACCAGACCGTGAACGACTGGCTGCGGCGCGGCGCGCCCGCCCGCAAGCTCGTGGTGGGCATGCCGTTCTACGGCCAGGGCTGGACGGGCGTCACGGGCGGCGGCGACGGGCTCGGACAGCCGGCGACCGGCCCCGCGACGGGCACCTGGGCGAACGGGAGCGAGGACTACAAGGCCCTGAAGAAGCTAGCGGACTCGGGGACGTACAAGGTGCACCGCGACTGGCGCACCGGCCACGCCTGGCTCTTCGACGGCACGAACCTGTGGACGTACGACGACCCTCAGGTGCTGCGTACCAAGTCGGCGTACGTACGCGCCAAGGGGCTGGGCGGCGCGATGTTCTGGTCGCTGGACGGGGACACCCCCGACGGCGAGCTGATCACTGCCGTGGACCGGGGCCTCGGCCGCCGCTGACCCACCGGCGCAGAGCCGCCGACCCACCGGCGCGCACGGCCACCGGCCCGCACCCGGCGACCCGCCGGCGCGCAGACCCGCCGGCCCGCCGGCCCGCACTACCACCGGCCCGCCGGCTCGCCCGTACGCGTGCGTGCACGGGGCCGGGTCTCCCGAGGGAGGCCCGGCCCCTGTGCACGCGCCCACGCGTGCGGCGGCCACCCCGCCCCGGCTCCGGCGCGCCTCAGACCGACGTGCCGGAGTCCAGCGTCGCCGTGAGGTCCAGGGCCCTGCGCGCCTCGGACTCAGACCCCCAGTACGTCCCGTCGTACGCGGCGTCGTAGTGCTCCCAGAAGGCGTCCGCGTCGGCCGCCTTCGCCAGCTTGTCCCACTCCTTCGCGGACGCGTCCAGCTCCTTCACGAGCTCCGCGACCCGGGGCGCCGCGGCCGGCGACCAGGTGTGGCTCTTCAGGCTCCGGCTCGCCCCGGTGAGGGTGTCGTGGACCTTCCCCGCCCATTCCCTGTTGCCGGCCAGATCCTCGTCCGCGTCCGCTTCCGGCTCCTCGTTCAACGCGTCGTCGATCGGGTTCATGGTGGTGAGGAAGTGGAGCTGGTGAGCGTCGAGGGTGGTCTTGTCGCTGCGCAGTGAACCCTTCATCGGTTCACCGCCGTCCACGATGAAAGCGCAGGTCACGGCGCGGTCGCCAGCCCGCCAGCCGGCACGGCTCGGCATGTAGTAGAAGTCGTAGACGCCCTCGGGGAAGGCCCAGCTGTCCAGCGCGTACGCCCGGCCGATGTCCTGGCAGCGCTTCTCCGCGACGCCGTCGATGGCGGTCTCGCCCGGCCACCGGGTGAACCCGGTGAGCTTGAAGCCGCCCGTGACCTCGCCCTCGTGCGGCCGGTCGCAGTCGACGACATCGACGTCCGAGGTCTCGGCCTCCATCTCGCCGTCGACGTTGTAGCACTGGCCGGTGCGCAGCGAGAACGCCGAGCTCGAACTCGCCGCCTCGTCCAGGCCCTTCTGGAAGCCGCGCCACGCCTCGCCGAAGACTCCGGTGACCAGTCCGACGATCATGATGACGGAGCTGAGCGCGGACAGGATGATGCCCGCGATCGCGAGCCCCTTGCCCGTCTGGTTCCGCTTCCTGATCTGCGGGAGGGCGATCAGCCCGAAGATCAGACCGAGCGGCGGCAGGCAGCAGACGACGCCGGAGACCAGGGACGCGATGGCCAGACCGTTGGTGGTCGGCTGCGGCGTGGCGTAGGCGGCGGGACCCATCGCGCCGGGTCCGTAGGGCCCGTACGGGGCATAGGGGCCGGCGTTGTACGGCCCCGGCACCACCGGAGCGCCGCGGTGAGCCGTCGAGGCACCTGGAGGAGCCGTCGGGTCCGAAGGCTCAGGGGCAGGCCACGCTCTGTGGGGTGGCTGAGAGTCCTGGGGCGGCTGGGAGGGCTCCACGAGTACGGTGCTCCTGTGCGGGCGGATGATACGAACGTGCGATCAGGCGCGCGCATCGTACGTGCTCCGGGGGCGGGGGCGGTACAGGGGTGACATCTACGGCGATCAGGACACCGGCGGCGTGAGAGGGCCTCGCGCTCAACCCGGCCACTCCCCCGACATCCTCCTGCGGCTGCTCGACCCGCCCGCGGTCCCGTCCTGGTCGGCTGCCCGCTCTCCCGGGCCGCGTCCGGGCGGAGTGCCGTAGCTGTGCGCGAGACACCGACGACGGAGGGGCGGCCGCCGAACCCGGCGTCCGCCCCTCGTCCAGGCACTCTCTCAGTCACTGAGTCACTCGGTCACTCGGCCACTCGGTCACTCAGTCACTCGGTCACTCGGCCACTCAGTCACTCAGTCACTCGGCCACTCAGTCACTCGGTCAGAACTGGAGCGCCCAGGAGTCGATCCTGCCCGTGTCCCAGCTGTAGTTGTCGCTCACCCGCAGCTTCCACGTGCCGTTCGCCGTCTCCGAGGAGGCGTTGACCGTGTAGGTGGTGTTGATGTTGTCGGAGCTGCCGCCGGTGCCGAAGCCCTTCAGCGTGTACGCCGTGCCGTCGGGGGCGATCAGCTGGACCTGAAGGTCACCGATGTAGGTGTGAACGATGTTCACGGGCACCTGGAGGGCAGAGGGGGCGTTGCCCGAGACGCCGCTGACGGTGATCGGGGACTCGACGGTCGAGTGGTCGTTGATCGCGTAGTCCGTGGTGTTCTCGAAGCGGTCGCCCGGGTCCGGCGGGGTCGTGCCGCCGCCGCCGACGAAGAGCAGCCGGTTCGGAGAGCCGGAGCCGGGGCTGCCGACGACGTTCGGGGTGGCGGCGCTCGTCAGCGCGGTCGACACCTGGGCCGGGGTGGCCGACGGGTTGTCCGCGAGGTAGACCGCGGCCGCGCCCGCGACGTGCGGGGTCGCCATCGACGTGCCGGAGATGGTGTTGGTGGCGCTGTCGCTCGAGTTCCAGGCCGAGGTGATGGAGGAGCCCGGGGCGAAGATGTCCAGCACGCTGCCGTAGTTGGAGAAGCTGGAGCGGGCGTCGGAGCTGGTCGTGGAGCCGACCGTGATGGCCTCGGAGACCCGCGCCGGCGAGTAGTTGGAGGCGTTGGAGCTGTCGTTGCCCGCGGCCACGGCGTAGGTGACACCCGACGCGATCGAGTTGCGCACGGCCGTGTCGAGGGCGGAGTCGATGCCTCCGCCGAGGCTCATGTTGGCGACGGCCGGCTTGACGGCGTTCTGGGTCACCCAGTCGATGCCAGCGACGACCTGCGCGGTCGTGCCCGAGCCCTGGTTGTTGAGGACGCGGACGCCGACGATCTTGGCCTTCTTCGCGACACCGTAGGCGGATCCCGCGACGGTGCCGGCGACGTGCGTGCCGTGGCCGTGCCCGTCCTGGGCGACGTTGTCGTTGTCGACGGCGTCGTAGCCGTTGAAGGCCCGGCCGCCGAAGTCGCTGTGGGAGATCCGTACACCGGTGTCGATGATGTACGCCGTGACGCCCTGGCCCGCGCTGTCCGGGTAGGTGTAGCTCTGGTTCAGCGGAAGGGCCCGCTGGTCGACCCGGTCCAGGCCCCAGGACGGCGGGGAGGGCTGCGTGCCGTCGACCGTGAAGACGCGGTTCTGCACGACGGAGGCGACCGCGGGGTCGGCGGCGAGCTTCTTCGCCTGCGCCTCGGAGAGCTCGACGTTGTAGCCGTTCAGCGCCGAGGTGTACGTCTTCTTGATCGTCGCGCCGTGCTTGGCCGCGACCGCCCGGCCCTTCGCGGTCTCCGCCGGGGCGGAGTCCTTCAGTGTGACGATGTAGCTGCCGTCGATCGTGCCGGGGGCCCCGGCGTTCTGGATCACGCCTTCGGGAGCGGCCTCGGCCGCGGTGGCCGGGAAGGTGGCGGCGGTGCCGAGAGCCAGGGCGGCGACGGCTATGGCGCTTGCGGCGGCGAGTCTGCGCCGCGAATCACGCATCACTGACATGTGAGGGGTCCTCCTCATTGGTGGTGCGTTGCTGTGGGGGTACGGCAGGAACATGACAAGACGGCGTGAGGTGTCCACGCCGTTTCGCACATCCGGCTGCCGAGCGAAAGATTGACGGATCCATAGGAATCACACAAGGGTCCCGAGCGCCCCGAAACACGTGCGCCACACAGCTGACATGCTGGCGCCCATGACGCCCTACGTGTGCCCCCGTTGCCGGGTTCGGGCCCCCGCCGACGCCCTCACCTGGTGTTGTCCGCAGTGCCGCGGCCCCTGGGACCTCGAGTTCACGAGTGCCCCCGTTTCACTCACGTCCCTTGCGTCACGTGTGAATTCATTGTGGCGTTACGAAGAGGCGCTGCCGCTGGCGACCGGCGCCCCGCGGGTGACGCTCGGGGAAGGCCGTACTCCGCTCGTCCCGCTCACCGACGGGATCTCGGCCAAACTCGACTTCCTCATGCCGACGTTGTCCTTCAAGGACCGTGGCGCGGTGATGCTCGCCGAACTCGCCCTCCGCCTCTCCCCGTCCCGCGTCCTCGCCGACAGCAGCGGCAACGCGGGCACGGCGATCGCCGCGTACTGCGCACGGGCGGGCCTCGACTGCGTCGTATACGTACCCGAGGGAACGTCCGCCAAGAAGCTGGAGCAGATGCGGGCCCACGGAGCGCACGTGACGGTCGTGCCCGGCGACCGCGAGGCCACGGCGCGCGCGGCGCGGGACGCCGCGGACGAGCCGGGCACGTTCTACGCCTCGCACGTGTACAACCCGCACTTCCTGCACGGCACGAAGACGTACGTGTACGAGCTCTGGGAGGACCTCGGCGGCCGGCTCCCGGACACCCTCGTCGTCCCGGTCGGCAACGGCACCCTCCTCCTGGGCGCCGCCCTCGCCGTCGAGGAACTGTACGGCCACGGACTGATCGACAGCCGCCCCGCGCTGATCGCCGTACAGGCGGAGGCGGTGGCCCCGCTGGCCGAGGCGTTCGCGGCGGGGGCGGACGACCTGCTGGAGCCGGCGGACGTCCGCCCCACCCTCGCCGAGGGCATCGCGATCCCGAACCCACCGCGTGCCGCCCAGATCCTGCGAGCGGTACGGGCGACGGACGGGACCTTCCTGACCGTGACGGAGGATCAGCTCCACGCCGCCCAGGTCGACCTGGCGCGGCGCGGGCTCTTCGTCGAGGCGACGGGCGTGGCGTGCTGGGCGGCGGTACGCGCGACACCCGCCCGGGCGGGGCTGACGGTGCTGCCGCTGTGCGGGGCGGGGGCGAAGACGGGGCTGAGCGGGGGTGGGGGGTGAGCGGGGGTGGGGGGTGAGCGGGGGGGGCTCCGCGGCGCGAGAACCCTCTCACTCACCCTGCTCGTCCAGCGCAACGACCAGACCGACAGACAACTCGCCGACCACGAAGCCCCGCCTGGACGCCCTGGTACGCGCCCGCCGGCCACCTCCTCGACCGGAACCGCCCCTCAGCTGCACCTTTCTGACACGCTGAGCACATGTCCGTTTCTCAGATCGCTCGATTGCTCCGCTGGCAGCACCACCTCGGTGAGGCTCACACCCTGCTGCGCGCGACGTACGACCCGGCCACCCGGCAGGCCGTCGTCATGTTCTCCGAACTCGAGAGCAACCCCGACGACCGAGCGATCACCAGCGCTTTCGGACCTCTCGCCGAAGCCGCCCTACCCGTGCTCCGTGCGGAATTCGGCCCGGAGATCGTCTCCGTCGTGTGGATCGCCCATTTCGGCGAGTTCTCCTACTACGACCCCTCTGGCCCGGACACGTTCACCGCGATCTCCCTCAAGGTCAGCGAGACGGGCTACGCGGATGACCTCAAGGGCGATCAGGAACTGACCGCGGACCAGGTGACCCAACTGTTCGGCGGGGAGCCGCCGGCGCCCGTGCAGGATGTCCTTGCGCGACTGGACGCTCGGACGTGACCGAACCGGTTTCGGGTCGGAATGTACTGCGCCAGGCGCGGGAGCTCTACGCCCATTACAGACCTGCCGTCGAACCCACGGGAATGAAGGTCGGGGTGATCCGTTTCACCCCGCGGGACACCGACCCCCCGGCTGGCGCGTCCGGCTCGAAGCATCCCGGATCTCCGCCGAACAGAAGGTCAAGAGTTTCGAACACCTCGGATTCCAGGCCGACCATGTCGTCCTGCCACCCCACGTCAGCCGTGAACAGTTCGCGGGGCTGCTGGACAACTAGAGCACCGACCCCGACACTCGCGCGGTCATCGTGCAGTTCCCTCCGCCCGCCGCGCTCCGGGCGCACGTCGCCCACCACCTCGATCCGGCCAAGGACATCGACGCCCTCCTCAAGGACCGCTCCCCCTACCCCGCCTGCGCCACCGCCGAAGGCATCTACCGGGTAGCCGAGCCCTTCGCCACCGACAACCCCCGCATCGCCGTGGTCGGCAGCAAGGGATTCGTCGGGCAGGGGGTCATGAGCATGCTCCACGCCGACGGACACGACCCGATGGCGCTCGACTACGGCGACAAACTGGAGCACGTCCGCGACGCCGACATCGTCATCTCCGTCACCGGCAACCCCGGCATCCTCACCCCCGACCACATCCAGCCCCACCACCGCGTCGTGATCGACTCCGGCTTCGTGCCTCAGGCCGACGGCAGCGTACGCGGCGACGTCCGGCCCGAGGCGTACGGCATCCCCCAGAACCTCACCCCCGTACCCGGAGGCATCGGCCCCGTCGAGATGGCCACCCTCATGGAACGCATCATCCGGCAGGAGGTCGACCCGAACGTCACGCCCTGGAAGGTGACCGCCGGCCCCTACCTCGACCGCGCACACTTCACGGCAGCCACGGCCACCACCGCGCACCAGCGCACCTCCATGACCGCGCCCGCCGCCACGCCGCAGGCAATCGCGTCGGCCAACTGGCTGCCCGGTGCCCGCAACCCCGCAGCCGTCACACCCCCCACTCCCACCGCGCCACCAGCCACAAATCCCCGGCTCCCGCGCCAGCACTCGGCGCCCCTGCCTCAGCTACCCCCGCGTGGCAGCGACGGCCCATCTCTTTGAACGGAGACGCCACCAGTTCGTCAGGACAAGCCCGATGGTCTCGGGGGTGGCTTCGCCCATCTCGCGGGAGAACTCCATGCGCTGCGCAGGGGGCAACGCGGCGGTGACGGCGTTCTGCGTGCGCGGGATCGGCTGCGGGGCGGAGTGAATCGGCTGTGTGCTCACAATGTCCTCCAGGGTGGGCCCCGAGGTATCCGGCGGGGCGTGAACGCATCAGCTCTTCGCGGAGCGAGGGGACGCATGAGCCCGCGCGCCGCGGGGCAGGGCGTGGTCGAGCGCAGGCCGGGTCACCGTGCACCGCGCGGTCACTCGGTGCCGTCCCGGTACCGGCGGTGCCCGTCCTGGAGGAGGTCGAGCACATCGGGCACCGACGGGAAGAGCGGTGCGCACTCCGGGCACGCGTACACGTTGAATCCGGGGCCGGAGTTCTGGTGTACCTCGGAGACGAGCACGGGGGTGTTCGTGATGTGGTTGCAGCGCACGCACATGCGGACGGGCTTCCGCGTCGGCGCGCCGGGGGCCGGCTCACTCACCAGGCCACCCCCGCCGCATGCACGTCCCGGGTGTCCAGGTCGATTCCGACGTCCGCCGCCATGTCGAGATCCTGGGCGGAGCGGATACCCACGATCGGTGACAGGAGTCCGCGGCGGGACAGGCCCGGCCAGGGTGTGCGTTCGTCCGGACGGGCGGCCGGACGGGCGGCCGGACGGGCGGCCGCGTCAGTCCAGCGCTTCCGTGGTGCCGTCCGGGTGGATGAGCAGGCGGATGGCGCCGCCGAACCGGTCGTCGGTGATGGAGGCCGCGGCGGGCGCGCCGAACTGCTGGGCACGCTGCTGGAGGATCGAGATGACGACCTCCTGGATGTCGCCGTACGGCGGCGCCGTGACCGGGACACCGTCGATCAGACCGGCGTTGGGCGAGAAGATACGGACTTCGGCCGCCGGGGGCGTGGGCTGCACGACTCGGGGTCCTTTCAGGAGTGCGCGGCGAGGTCGCCGGGTGACGGAGCGTCGAAGGAATGGCCCGAGTGGTCGCGGGGGCCGGAGTGTTCCCTGGACTCCAAGGATCCCACGGGTGCGCGGGTTTCGGCGGCCCTCACGGGCCCCGCTGTTCCGACGGACTCCACGGCGTACGTACCCCGGGACACGCGCCGTAGCCGGCCGGACTTGACCATGGCGGACAGCAGATTACTGATCGACTTCGCCGACTCCTGGAACACCTCGGGGGGAAGCGCGAGCAGCACGTCGCGGGCGGTGAACGGGCCGGGGAAGGAGACGACCGCCCGGTCCACGGCCTGGCGCAGGCTCGTCATGGGCGGCAGGGCGCGCACGCCCCCGTCCCGGGCGTCCCCACCCGCCACGGCGCGCAGGCGCGGTACGACGGCCGTCAGCCCATCTTCGTACGCCTCGATGCGCATGGCGAGTTCGCGCAGCGAGCCACGGATCTCCACCAGCGTCGTGGGCCTGTCGGCGCCGTCGTTCTCCGTCCGCTCCGTGCTGTCCAGGACGGACATCACGGACTCGATGCGGACGATCGACTCCGAGACGCGGCGCAGCAGGGGCTCGAAGAGGTCCTGGCGTAGGGCGGTGATCGGGTCGCTGGTGGCCAGTTCGACGCTGACCGAGCCGACGAGCCCGGTGTCCGCCGGGAGTCGGGGCGCGTCGTCGGCGCACTCCGCACGCCAGGTCTCCAGGCAGCGGCGCGCGCGGCGGCACGCCTCGGCCAGCTCCGGGGTCAGCCCGGCGGACGGCACGTGCGCCAGCATCCCGGCGAGCTGCTCGGTGGCTTCGAGGGCGGGGAGCGCGGCGTGCAGCAGCGGTGCGAGGACGGCCTTCTGCACGGCGAGGACGGGATCGTCGAGAGGGAAGGTGATCCGTTCGCCTGCCGGAACCGCCATGGATACCTCTGCTACGTGGTGGGTCTTCTGGGGTGGAATCGAGGACAGGAGACCGGACCGGACCGGCCGGCGCGCAGGCCGACCGACGGACCCGTCGACGGGCTGCCCGACGGACTGGTTCACGACGTGGCTCGTCGGCCGCCCGGCGCGCCTGGGCGCGAACGCATCGAGTACGGACGCGAGTTCGGCGGCCCGGTGCCGGAGGTCGACGGGCTCGGTCAGGTCGCCGTGGGGCGTACCGACACCGAGCTGACGGCGGATGAGCCGCCTGTCCTGCTCGGTGGTCCCGGCGAGGTACCCGCCCGGATCGGGTCGGAGGACGGCGTCCCGCAGGCACTCCTGCTGGAGCGGGCAGGAGGCGCAGAGCTGCCGGGCCGCATGGGCCAGGGCCTGGACGCGCCGGCCCTGGAGGGGCAGCTCGGCGGCGGCGACGGGCGGGTTCTCCAGAAGGGGATGACGGAAGATGTCGGGCCTGCGTCCGCAGGGGAGGGAAGCGGCGGCCGCGCCGTGGGATACGAGTGCGGGACGGGTCCTGCGAGCGGTTGTGACCATGTAAGTGCCCCCCGTGGCAATTTTTGATACCTGGGGACTCTAGAACAGTGCAAATGGCGACCGCAAAGTTGTTCCAGACTGTAACCGACCTGCCGAAATGCTTTCTGAACATCCATCGGCTCTACGAACCGTTCACTTCGGTGTCACCCGAAGAACGGCGGAAGCGGCCTACCAGACGCCGCGCGAAGCGCCCCGCGGCGGCGCCCCCGCCGCCACGGAACATGAGCACCACGACGACCCCCGCGAACGCGAGGGGCACGGCGACCTGGGGAACGACGGTCCCCACCCCGGCCGCCACAAGGATCACGACATCGGCGAGAACGACGGTGAGCCCGCGCCGCCCGGGGTGCTCCTTCACGATCCAGGCCCCGAGCAGCGCCATCCCGGCGAGCGCCCAGTGCCCCAACACCGCCTGCCCACTGAGCCATCCGTCCGCCACGCCCCGGGCGATGTTCCCGACGGCCGCGAGGTACCCGGCGAAGGCGGCAGTCAGGACGGTCGCCCCGAGCCCGAGCAGCAACTGCCCACGGCGTCGCAGCAGGAACACGAGCAGGCCGAGCGCGAGCAGCGCGCAGATCGTGATGAACGAGCTCATGCTGGAGGAGGCGAGGACGAAGAGCGTGTACGCGCCCGCAAGCCCGAAGACGAGCCTGGGCAGCAGCTTGACTGCCCAGGCGTCACTCTTCTCCTGCCGGACGAGCCTCCGCAGTCCGTCGGCGACCGAGCCGGTTCGTGACATGGCCTGGCCTCCTATCGGGGCATCCGGTTGCCGTCACGCGGCGGCTGCTGCGGCGGCAACTGGGGCGGCTGCGTCTGCGCGGGCGGCTGCGCCACGGGCTGCTGCGTCGGCTGCACTCGCGACGGCCTCGGCGGGGCGGCCTGAGGCGCGGCCTGAGGCGTCGGCTGCTGCTGCGGCACGGGCGCGGGCGCCACGGTCGGGTCGGCGGCCTGAGGCGGAGTGGTGTTGCCCTGGCTGACGCGGCCGGTACGGCGGCCAGCCTGCTCCTGCCCGGCCGCGGCCGACGAGGCGCCCGCCGAGTTCTGGGCTTCCCTCTCCCTGTTGTCCCTCTTCTCGACCGCGTCCTTGAACGATTCGTTGTGAATGACGCGGGCTTCGCGAGCGGTCTTGCGCTGCCGTCGCTGGGAGTTGTTCTGCGAGATCCAGCCGCCCTTCCGCAGCCGTCCGTTGAGCAGCGCATTGTCCATTCCGCGCGCGACACTGCCTGCGACACGCCCCGTGCCCGCAGCTGCGGTCCTCCCGGCAGCCCCCACCATCGGCGCGGCCTTCGCGGTGACGGCACCCGGCATGTCCCCGACGCCCAGGTTGGCGGCGCCGGCTATCTGCGGGCCGAACTCCCCGGAGATGAGCTTCTTGAGCATCATCACGACGGCGACGGTGACGAGCAGCAACATGAGGAGCTGCATGCCCAGCGGGATGCGGGCGGGCAGGATCATCTGGTACAGCACGAGCAGGATGGTGAGGATGACTCCGAAGCCCGCCCGCAGCACGAAACTGTGGATGAACGTCTGCAGCCAGCCCTTCAGCAGCTTCTGCTGGGAGGGGTGGATGCCGAGCGTGGCGACCAGCGGGAGCAGGATGATGAGGATCAGGGTCACGGCGTGCCATAGCAGTGTGAGCGCGCTGAGCACGATGACCATGATGCCGACGATGAGGGCGGCGATCAGGGAGTAGAAGGCGAGCCCGACCCGGCCGCCGGCGTTGTGGCCGGCCCAGTCACCGAAGGGGACCGGGTAGATGTTCTGGTCCTTGGGAAGGTCGTCCTCGTCCGGGATGTCGTCCCTCTCACCACCCGCGATGTCCATGCGGATGGGCATCCAGTGCGATTCCTCCTTGTCGCCTGTCTTCGGATCGCCCTTCCTGGGGTACTGGTCGTAGTTGGTCGTGGACTGCGCCACGGCTTGCTTGACCCGAAGGTCGTCGCAGCGCGCACCTCGGCCGTAGTCGCACTCGCCGCTGCTCGACTCGCACGCGCCCTTGTTGAGCTTGGCGCCACCGTCCTTGCGGAAGATGCAGTTCGTACCGTTCTCGCCGAACTGCCCCAGGGCCCATGGCCGGAACGCGAGGGTGTCGTACATCGCGCAGCTCGAGGCGCGAAGCCCGCGGTTCTTCGACTCCGTTTCGGCGAGGTCGCAGGGCGACTGCATCTTTCCGGAGACACCCGCGAGGGCCGCCTCGGCCAGCATCGAGTTGAAGTTCGCGATGCCGGCGTCGGCCTGGTCAATGACCTTGTGATAATTGCTCTTCTCGCCGCCACCGGCGAGAAGAGTGACGACGGCGATCGTCGTCAGACAGGCCCATCCGACTCCGGACCAGACCTCGCGCATCTGCTGCGCACGCCACTTGGTGAACACCCAGATACCGGTGAGCACGATCATGACGGGCACGGCCGGTATGAAGACGTTGTTCTGCAGCGTCGTCACGGCATCGTTGCGTCCCTCGTAGAGACCCCGGAGGGGGCTCGGGTTGGACGCCAGTTCCTTGATGGAGATGGCCGCGCGCGAGAGGATCTTCGTTCCGTTGAAGACCATGTTGGCCACGCCATTGTTGACGAAGTCCATGACCGAACAGTCGTCGGCGCCGCTGCCTGACTTGCCGTCGGGCACCGACGCGTCCATCCGGCTCTTGAAGGTCGTCGTCCAGTTCAGACCCCGCATGCCGTTGATCTCGTAGAACGTGTACCGGTCGGGGCTGTTGGGCAGCTTGACCGCCCCGGTGACCATGCCCCTCGTGTCGTTGATGTCCTCGCCGGTCTGGCCCGTCTCCTCCCACTGATTGACCGCGGGCATGATGGACTCGCCGCTCGCACCCGGGTTGTCGTGGCTGTAGCCGTCGTCCCCGGTGATCTTGCAGCTCAGGTTGAGGTCGATGGCCTGCGCCGTGTTCGGGACGGAGAGCGTCAGCGCGACCAACGCGAAGACGAGGAACAGGCCAGCTCTGACGACCCGCCCGGCACCGCGCACCAGGCCGCCCGGCGAACGGGGAACAGTACGGGTTCCGCGTGACATGGCCCTACGGCGCACGGGTATCGATTTCCTTCCGGGGTCCGGGATTCCGGGACGGGGAGCGGCTACGCGTTGTAATTCGTCGTGAAGCAGGGCTTGACCAGACCCTCATGGATCTCGTAGCCGCTGGGCACGTCATCACGCTTGTCTTGGTCGCATGACAACGTGTGCAGACCGTTCCGATTCAGGGTCTGACCGAAGGATTCGGCCTCGCCGGCGAGAGCGAAGTTCTGACCGATCGTGAAGGTGCCGCGTTCCTTGGCCAAGGACTCCTGGAACTTGGTCATGTCACCGATGAGCAGCACAGTGACGGAACTGCCCGCGCTGTCGAAGCAGACGGCGCGCTCCTGGATGCCCCAGGCGGGGTCCTTGGCCTCGTCCTTCATGTACGAGTGTCCCTCGCGGCTCTTCTCAAGCGGGCTGCAGTCCTCACCGCGCTCCACGACGGCCTTCTGGACATCGGCCATCGTGGTCGCCTTCGGCAACTTGCTCAGCGGACCGTCGGTGCCCGACGAGCCCTCCTGGCCGCCGCCGCTGTCACCACCGCACCCCGTCAGCGTCACCAACGCCGTCAGCGCGACGGCTCCGGCTGCGAGGGTCTTGGACAGGCGCATGTGCTTCTCCTTGGGTCGATTCGGGTGGGCCGAGGCGGGTCAGACCGCGGCCGTGGCTTCCGCTGCCGGCTTCGGGTCCAGGTCGTTCGTCTCCTGGAGGAACGTCCAGTCCCAGACGCTCAGCGGGGGGTTCACGCCCTGGCGCGACGGGCGGGTCGTGCCGTTCGTGTCCGTGGCCGCGAGGATCTCCTTGAAGACCAGGTCCACCGCCACCGTCCCCACCCGCTTGTCGGCGTCCCGCTGCACACAGACACCCGTGCGCAGCTCCTGGAGAGCGGAGACCACCTTCGCGTCCGACTCCGGACGGCCCAGCAACGGTGCCACAAGTGACGCCTCCTGGGCGGACTTCTGCTTGAACGCGAACACCGTGTGGATCTGGTTCGCGCCACCGCTGCGCGCCTCGGAGTCCTCGATCTGGACCAGGTCGATCGCCTGCTGCGTGATCAGTACCGTCACCGCCAGGTACGAACGGCCCTGCTTGAGCGCCCGTCGCATCAGGTCCCGGCCGCTCTCCGTCGCCGTGACGACGTACGCCTCGTCCACGAACAGCGCCTTCGGACGCAGCCCGATCTCGCCCGTCACCGGGTTCTTCTCGTACCCGACGTCGAGCATCTGGCTGCCGAGCTCGACGACCGCCATCAGGGCCGTCGCCGCGAGCCGCTCGGCCGGGTTCCAGTTGCGCGGGTCGGAGGCCGCGGGCGACTGGAAACCGCGCAGGGTGATGACCGTTCGACGCTTGCGCATCGCCGACAGGGTCTGCGGCGTCTCCGCGAACGCCAGTCGCGCGTACGGCAGCGTCCGCAGCTCCGTCAGAAGCATCTGCGCGAGCTTCAGCTCCTTCGCCGCCTCGCGGTCGTTCGTCGCGATCGCGTGGTCGTACGCCCGGACCACCTCGTCGACGACACTCCACAGCGTCGGCCGCGGTACCTGCGCCTCGGCGTCCCGGGCGCTCAGGCCCTGCTCCGTCGCCTGCCGGATGGCCGAGTTGTACCAGCCGACGACCGTCGCCATCGCCTCGATGACGGGCAGCCGCACCCGCTGGTAGTCCTCGTCACCGAGGAAGCCCCGCAGCATCGACTCGGCGAGCAGCCGGCCCGACGGCACGTCGCGCGCGATCACCCACGGGTCGAGCACGCCCGCCTGGCCCTTGAGGAGGTCGACGACCTCCGTCTCGGCCCAGAACTCCGGGTTCACCGGCTGGAACCGGCTCTCCGGCGTACCGAGCACACCACGCTCCGCGTCCGCCGCGAACTCCGGGTCGTTCACCTGGGCGCCGAAGCCCAGGTAGTAGCAGAGCTGCGCGAAGTCCGTCTTGGGGTCGATGACCAGGCAGCGGACGCCCGACTCCGACTCCTCGTAGAACTTCTGCAGCGCCAGAGACGACTTACCACCACCGGACGCGCCGACGATGGCCAGGCCACCGCCGTCGTTGCGGGCCGGGCCCACGTGCAGCGAGTAGTGGACCGGCATCTTGCCCGCCCAGCCGACCAGGTTGCCCACCCAGCCGAGCTTCTTCCCGGACCGCTGCTCGGGGTTGTCGCCCAGCTCCGTACCGGCCGTCGGCAGCCCGGCACCGAGCTGCTCCACCTCCTGCAGCCGCAGGTACGGCGCGATGGGCAGCTTCGGCGCGTTGCCCGGCAGCTGCGACTGGAGCAGCCGCCACTGCTGACGCGTCGGGCGCAGCAGCGTGACCTTGAGGTCCTGCTTGAACTGCATCTCCAGGATGCGGCGCCGCCGCTCCAGTTCGGTCGGGTCGGACGCGGAGATGGTGAAACGGATCTGCGCCTCCATCCCCGGCATCTTGTGCTCCTCGATGTCGTCCACGAGGTGCTGGGCGCGGGTGACCTGGTTGGCGAGCTTGGTGTCCGGCGAACGGCCCGAGTTCGCCATGTCGTTCATCTCGTCGAGGAGGTTGCCGCTGATCTTCCCGGCGCGGTCCTTGAACCTCATGTACGGGATGAGGGTGAAGCGCATGTCGATCTCGACCGGGAACTCCACGTTCTGCGCCGCGTACCGCGCCCAGGCGGTCGACTGCCGGAACCGGGTCTCCGTCGGCCAGTTGGCGGCGACCAGCGTCGTCGTGTAGCTGGTGTGCTGCTCACCCGTGACCTCGTCGTACTGGTGCAGCACGATGTGCGTCTTGCGGTTCTCGCCGGAGAAGTCGACCACCAGATCGAACTGGTCCGGCCCCCACGACCGCGAGCCGAGCACCGGCTCGGGCGGCACCGGCAGGTCGCCGTGGAGCGGCTTGCGGATCAGCCAGACCAGCTCCTCGCGGGCCAGCGGCGTACCGCCGAGGCTCTCCAGGCTCTCGTGCACCTCGCGCGCGACCTGCGTCCACTGGGCCAGCAGGACCGGTGACAGGTACTCCCCGTGCACACCGGTCGCGGCGGCCGCAGCCTTGTCGGCCGTACCCGTCAGGGCGCGGGACAGGGCGAGGTCCTCGACCGGGTCGTCCCCGCCGGGCAGCACCCCGCTGCCGTCACCGGAGCCGCGCTTGAGCGAGCCCAGCTTGACCAGCAGGATGTTCCGCTCGCGCATCGCCCCGATGCGCTCCTGGTACTCCGCCTTGCGGAAGTTGTACGCCTTGTAGTTCTCGGTCGGGTCCCAGGCGACGGCGTTGAGCTCCTCGGCCCAGCCGACGGCGGTGATCGGCCGGTACACCTTGCGGTAGTGGCACTCGACGTTCCGGTCGCCGCGGGCGAGGTTGAGCAGCGCGCGGGCCGGCGCCTCGGCCATGGCCTGGAGCTCGGTGGCGTTCAGGTACTCGTCGATCGAGGTGGGCAGGACGATGCCGGTCCACACCGAGTCGCCGTGCACGAAGATCATGTCGTCGGCGTAGCGGTACGGCAGACGCATCTCCTCGCGCCGGGCCTGCGCCCGGTCGCCCTGGGACCGCCCGCGGTTGCCGGAGCCGGAGGAGCCGCGCGAGCCGGAGCCCTGCTTCCCGCCCCCGCCCTGGTTCCCGTTGGCGCCCTTGGCCTTGGAGGAGCTGGCGGCCATGATCATGGCGATCACGAAGAAGGCGACCGCCCCGCCCAGAAGGATCATCATGAACATGGAGTCGTCATCCTGCGGTCTCGGAGGAGGGTACGGCGGTGGAGGCGGGCACACGTCCCGCCGTGGGCGCGGGAATCGGCGGTCCCTCGGCGGCGTACGACGAACCGTGCGCCGCGGCTTCGCCCAGCGCCTGCTCGTAACTCTGCTGCCAGCGCCTTGCGCCCGGCTGCCAGAGGATCACCTGCCAGTGCAGCTCCTCCGGCTCGCGGTCGGCGCTCAGGCCCTGCAGCCGCTTGGGCTGCCACCAGTAGTCGGCCCAGACCACCAGCTGCTGGCTGAGGGTGAGGGCGGAGGGGAGCGGCCGGCCCCAGACAAAGTAGACGCCGACGGGGGGCCCGACGTAGAGCACGGCCGTCAGCACCGACATGCCCAGGACGGGTACGAAGGCGGAGAGGGAGAGCAGCGTGATCATCCACACCACACCGAACCCGAACGCCGCGCCGAGCGCGGGCAGCAGCAGTCCGGGAAGGGGGATGTTGCCCCAGTTCCAGATGCGCTTGGGTCGGTTGAGCAGATCCGTGTGGTCGTAGGCGACCATCGGCTCCGGCTCGCCCGGTACTTCCTGCGCCATCGGTCACTCCCCCTCTCTCTCGACGGCCGCGGCCCCTCGGAGGGCCGGGACGGCTCGGTCCCGGCCGCGTGGCTCAGTTACCGCCGCCGCCACCGATCTGGCCACCGAGACCGATCAGCACACCGGCGAGGCCGGTCGCGCCACCGATGATCAGGGCGGCCAGCGCGATCATGCCGAAGCCCTGGAAGGCCTCGCGCATGCCGTCGCCGCGCTTCATGGACATCAGCATGCGGATGCCGAGGATGAGCAGGGCGATCACCGCGACCATCGTTCCGGCGCTGCGGAGGATGTCCTGGATCTCGCCGAACATGCCCTCCAGCGTGGTCGCTGCCAGGTACATGGGGTGTCCTTTCGTTCTGGGGTCGTGAGGGGAAGAGCGGAGCTGGATAGCTGAGAAGAGGAATCGGGGACGGGCGACGAATCGTCCCGTGGGCCCGTCAGGGCTTGGGCTTCGTCGTCGCCGGCTTCGTAGCCGGCGGCTTGGCGGCGCCGGTGGCGGGCGGTGGCGTGGTGGTCGCGCCGACCGACGGAGTCGACTCCCCGGGCGACGGAGTGGCGCTCGGCGCGTCGGCGTCGGCGTCGCCCTGTCCGCCCGCCGGGTCGAGGACGGCGCCCCGGACGTCCTTGATGAACCAGCCCTGGGCTGTGTTCACGACGGTCAGCCGGTACGAGCGCTTGACCTCCGTGGTCGTGGGCTCGCCGGTCGCGTTCTCGGTACGGGCCCCGTCCCAGACGACCTCCACACGCACCGGCACGGACTGCCCGTACTTGTACGTGGCCTGGTCGCCGTCCTCCGTACCGGCCGGGGCGAGCGCCTCGACCGTCTGGACCGTCGGGGCGGCCAGGGCGCCGGCGAGACCGGTGGTCGCGGCGGCGGTGGCGTCGGGGGTCGTGAAGCGGGACATCGCGGTGTCGTCGGACGCGCCCCAGGCCGTGAAGTAGCCCGGCAGGACCTGCGCCTTGAGCTGGTCCGAGAGCGTGTCGTCGATGATCTCGGCGTCCCGGTCCACCTCGGGCGCGGTGCCGCGGACGGGCAGCGGCATCTCGCCCACGTCGCCGACGACCCGGAGCCCCGAACCGGCGGCCGGGTTCGCGACGTACACGGGTACGGAGACGGTGGTGACGCGCCCGGTCGACAGGGTGACCTGGACTCCCAGGTAGCGGCCGTTCTTCCCGTACTCGGGCAGGTCCTCGACGCTGCCGTCCCAGGCGGCGCCCGTGACGGTCTGCGTGCCCTGGCCGTTCCAGCCGCACTCGCGGTCGACGCCGGTCGTGGTGTAGCGGGCGAGCTCGTCGCGCCGCTGGTCGGCGTTCTTCGGGTCGTACGTGAGACAGAGCGTCGCGTACTTCTCGGCGAAGGTGGCGGCGGACCGGGTCGGGAACTCCGTGAGCCGGTACTTCTGCACGTCCTTCTTGTCGAGCGCGGCCGTGGGCGCGCTGGAGGACTTGCCGATGGCGAGACCGACGACTCCGCACGAACCGAGTGCGAAGGCGCAGGTGGTGAAGAGGAGGGTGGCGCGCAGCGCGACGTGGGTACGCCGGCCCTGCGTGGGCAGCCGGCCGCCGGGACGGGGGATGTCGAACCCGGCACCGGGGGACGAATGCGCGGCGGGGCCGGAGGTTCCGACAGACGCGGGCGCGTGGGCGGACGCAGGCATATGTGCGGGCCCGGCCGTGGGCACGGACGAGGCCGTGGTCGCGGGCCTGGGCCCGGAGGAGCCGCCGCCCTTACGGTTCTCCTTCGCCGCCCTCTTCGCCTCGTACGCGGCCTTCCGCTCGGCCCGCGCCTGCTCGCGCCGGTCCTTCTTGCTCTGCGCGGCGCCGGCGGCAGGGCTGTTCTGGCGCGGCGGAAGAGTCGGTACGGCGGCCTCGCCGGGCGGCACGGCGGCCTGCGGGGCGCGTCGCGTCCAGGCGGCGGCCACCTGGGCACGCGCGGCCTCGGACGCCATCTGCTGCTGGGCGGGGGCTGCCTGGGCGGGATACCCGTACGGCCCGGGCGCCTGCGGCGCCTGACCCTGGTGAGGCTGCTGCGGCTGCTGCCCCGCGGGCGTGTTCGGCGGCCCGAACTGCCCGGGCTGGGCGGGCGGCTGGTTCCCGCCGGCACCGCCGGCAGGGCTGTTGTGGTCCGTCATCGGCTCGGTCTCCCCCCGCGTGTGATCCCGTGTGATCCCCGGCCGCCGGATCGGGCGCGGCGGGCCCTGGTGAGGCCAGGTGCGGTGGGCAGTGTGGCAAACGGACCGGACAACGACTCCTCGTTTTCCTCGTCGAGGAAAACGAGGAGTCCGGGCGAGGAAGAACGAGGAAAGCGGAGCGGGTTCACAGGCAGGCTCCGGGGGCCCTGCGGGATTCCCCGGGCCCCAAGGAGGTCCCCCACGCTGCGGGCTCGGCACAATGCGGGGGTTGCCCGCTCATCGGGCGCGCCCGAACCGTCCCCGACCCTCCCAAGGACGAGAGTTGAGCGACCAGACCGCAGGACCCGAGCAGACCCCGTACCCGGTGGGGACGCCCCAGCAGTACGCGCCGCCCGCCGCGCCGACACCCCAGCAGTACGCACCGCCGGCCACAGCGACGCCCGAGCAGTACGCGCCGGCGGCCGAGCAGTACGCACCCCCGGCCCCGCCGGCGCCCGAGCAGTACGCGCCCTCCGTGCCGGCGACGCCCCAACAGCAGGCACCCGCCGCGCCCGCCGCCCCGGCCACGCCGACGTACGACGCCCAGCACGCCTGGATCGACGGCTACGAACCCGGCAACCCCTGGCAGTCGCGCCTCTGCTTCCAGACCCAGTTCGGCACGGTCTCGTACCCCCTGACCCCGAACACGATGCCCGAACTCCTCGAAGGTCTCGTGATGGTGGCCCAGGAACAGCAGGGGATCACCGGCGACCTGGACCCGGCCGACGACGAACCCGACGCGACTTCGACGCCCACGTGGGTCCACGACGGCCGAGCCGCCCGCCTGACGGGTTGGGCGATGGTCCACGACCTGTGGGAACGCGAGGACCCGAAGGCCCGCTACGTCATGGGCGGCGTGGTCGCGGCCTTGCTGCTTCTCGGGATCTTCCTGACGTGATCGGGTTGCGGTCGAGCGGATGTATCGAGTGAGTGGATCGAACTAAGGAATCGAGATGCTGACAGAGGCCACGGGGCGAACCCCTCAGGACCTGGTCGCCGAGCTGAAGGACGAACTGGCGGTCGACTGGATCCCGGCATGGCAGGGGTTGCCACAGCTTGGAGGACCGGAGTTCCGGGAGCTGTTCGACTCGTACGGCTGGGAGTACGAGCTCCCGGTCCACGAACGCGAGAGCGTGGCCGTGCGCACCCGAACGGGTGCGTACCTCACGATCGGACTGGGCACGCTCTGGGGCGTCGAGAGTGTGAATCACTACGCGTGGCACGTGAAGGCCGGTGACCCGTCCGAGAACGGCGCCCTCCTCGCCCGCGCCGCGGAGGACTGGCCGGCCTACCTGAAGGCCGTCGAGTCCGTGCTGGGTGCGCCGACCTGGACCGGCCCGTGGGACGCGGCGGACTTTCCCGAGCCCCCGCACCCCTCGTACTGGCCCGATCGGACGTTCCGGCTCGAGAGCCGCCGGCCGTACCAGTTCGCGCACTGGGCGCCTGCCGGTGACGCCCAGGGGCGTCCCCACATCGTGCTGAGCCAGTCGGTGTCCTTTCCGACCTGGACGACGACGGCGCCCGGCGGGTCCCTTCTGCAGCTCGAACTCTTGGCTCCGGTCGAGTTCCTGGCGCCGCGCCGCACTCCGCCTTCACCCCGGCCTGACCACCAAGGCCGCCACCCGCCCCGCCGCCCCACGAGACACGGCGTGTACAACGAGACGGCCATCGAACCGCCCGCCCCGGAGCCGACCGGCGCCGAGCTCTGACCGGGGAACTTCCGAGCCGAAGCAGGGCAGGGCCCTGGCCAGGAAAGACGTCGTCGGCCGGTACGCGCCCCGGGGTACGGTCCTCCTCACGTACCAAGTGAGCAGACGAAGGTAAAGACAATGCTGACGGAGAACACCCGTCGCACGGCCCAGCACCTGGCCGGCGAACTGACGGGACTGCAGGACGTGGACTGGGCCTCTGTGTGGGCGGGTCCACCGCAGGGCGGATCGGCGGAGTTTCGCGCGTGGTGCCGACGGTATGGCTGGGAGCCTCAGACCGTCGAAGGGAACCTTGACGTACTGACAAGCACCGGGGGGCAGTTGACCCTGTGGTCGGACGGCATGTGGCACCCGGTTCACAGGCTGGCCCACTACGTGTTGAGCCTCCGGGCCTCCTCACCCGCCGAGAACACCGAGGTCGTCGAGCTCTGCGACGCAGCGTGGCCGGAGTACCTGGCAGCGGCCGAGAACGTCATGGGCCCAGCGGTGTGGAGCGGCTCCTGGGAAGCGCCCGATTTCCCCGAGCCGCCCGAGCCACGGTTCTGGCGTTCGCGAGACGCTCGGCTGCGAACTCGCAGCCCCTACCGACTGGCCTTCTGGAAGCCGGTCGGTGACCCGCCCGGCCAGGCCTTCTTCGTACTCAAGCAGTCCGTGTCGTTCCCGACGTGGACCACCGACATGCCCGGCAGTTCGACCATCACGCTGAATGTCGAGGCGCCCCAGGGCTCGCGGCGGCGCCCGTGATGTACGACGCCCCTCCCACCCAGGAGGAGATCGACACGGCGTTCAGGCTTCGGGACGAGTATACGAAGGCCACCCCCTCCAACGCGGAAGAGGCGAGCGTGCTCGCCGGCCGCATCTACGACGACTGGCAGACGGCGCACGCCGAGGAGCGCACCACCGCGCCCGATCTGCTTGCCTTCATCAAGGACATCGGCGACAACGCATCCGTCACGTCCCCGGACAGGGGCAGCGTGCGCGCCTTCTGGGCCTACGAGTCCCAGCCCGAGGGAGCGCCCGAACCCATCCAGCACCGCTTCCTGGCCCGGGCATGCGGGGCCTCTCGCGGACTCCAGGTGCTCCAGGAGACGGACGGTGGACGTCAGATGGACTCGTACCGCCTGGAGACCGATGAGATGCAGGACGTCCTGGTCGAGGACTACGGTCTGAATCGCGAGAAGCTCAAGTCCACCGTCGACGACACGTGGATCAAGCTCTCTGAGCGCTACGCGAGGGAAGCGCAAGGGCCGGTCGTCGCCTTCGTGGGCGAGATCGCCGAACGGACAGTACTCGGCAAGGACGAACTACCCATCCTTCTGGAGCGGTCCGAGGTCGGCAAGGAAGGCGTGAAGTTCCCTGTCCCTCTGCCCGAGCGCGACCATCTCCCACCGGACATCCACGCGTTCATCGCCCATGCCCCGCACCGGGCCCAGATACGCATGGAGGACTACGCCGCGGACAAGTCACCGAAGGACTTCGCCGCGAAGCTCGCCGGCCTCGATGTCCCGGACAACCAGCGCGAAGCACACGAGGCAGCCCTCTGGCGACTCTCGACCGCCAACACCTACCCCGAACTCAACGCCCTCACCGCGCAGAACGTACCCAAGCAGCAGCACTCCGCGTTCACCCCCGGCCTGACCACCAAGGCTGCCATCCGCCCCGCCGCGCCCCGCGGCCCCACCGGACACGGCGTGTACAACCCGACGATCGCACCGCCCGCCCCGGAGCCGACCGGTGTCGGCCTCTGACCGGAAAAGCATCCGAGCCGAAGCGACTGCAGGGCCCTGGCCAGGGAAAACGTCGTTGACTGACACGCGACCCGGGGTACGGTCGAGCTCACGCACCAAGTGAACAGAACGAAGGTAAGACGATGCTGACGGAGAACACCGGTCGCACCGCTCAGGATCTCGCCGCAGAGCTGGCCGGCCTGCGCGGAGTGGACTGGGGCTCGGTCTGGGCGGGACCCCCGCAAGGTGGATCGGTGGCCTTCCGCGAGTGGTGCGGACGCTACGGCTGGGACCCGCAGACGGTCGAGAAGAACCTTGAGGTCCACACCCGCACGGGCGGAGAGTTCACCTTCTGGTCGAACGGCGGGTGGACTCCGGTCGACACGGTGACCCACTACGCCTCCCGCCTGCGGGCCTCCGCACCGACCGACAACCCTGACGTCATCGCGCACGCCGACGCTGCATGGCCGGAGTACCTGCGCGCGGCCGAGAACGTGCTGGGCCGGGCGGGGTGGAGCGGCACGTGGGACGCGCCCGACTTCCCCGAGCCGCCGGAGCCCCGGTTCTGGCGCGAGCGCGAAGGCCGCCTGCGCACCCGCAGCCCGTACCGACTCGCCTTCTGGCAGCCCGTCGGTGACCCGCCCGGCCAAGCCTTCTTCGTCCTCGTCCAATCGGTGTCGTTCCCGACCTGGACGACCGACATGGCCGGCAGCTCCACCATCGCGCTCGACATCTTCGCACCCGCCGGTTCGAGGCTGCAGCGTTGAACTACGACGCCCCTCCCACGCAGGACGAGATAGACACGGCGTTCCGGCTCAAGGAGGAGTACGAGAAAGCCACTCCGTCGACCCCCGACGAGGCGACCGTCGTGGCTCAGCGGATATACGGGGACTGGCAGACGGCGCGTGCGGAGGGCCGGTCCACCACCAAGGACATCCTGGAGTTCATCGCCGAGATCGGGGCGAAGCACGAGGTCACCAGCCCGGACAGGGGCAGCGTACGCGCCTTCTGGGCCTACGAGTCCCAGCCGGAGGGAGCGCACGAGCCCATCCAGCACCGCTTTCTCGCACGGGCGATGGGAGCGTCCCGAGGACTCCAGGTGCTCCAGGAGACCGAGGGGGGCAGGCGGATGGACTCGTACCGTCTGGAGGGCGAGCTGGTGCCGAACGCCCTCGAACGGGAATACGGCGTGGACGGCAAGAGACTCAAGACCGTCGTCGACGACGCGTGGGTCAATCTCTCCGAGCGGTACGCGAGGGAGGCCACAGGCCCCGTCGTCGCGCTCGTGGGAGACATCGCCGAGCGGACAGTTCTCGGCAAGGACGAGCTGCCGATCCTGCTCGCCCATGAAAAGGTCGGCAAGGAGGGCGTGAAGTTCCCCGTCCCCCTGCCCGAGAACGAGCATCTCCCTCGGGGCATCCACTCGTTCATCGCCCATCCCGAGCTCCGGTCCCAGATGCGGATGGAGGACTATGCCAAGGACAAGTCGCCGAAGGAGTTCGCTGCCAAGCTCGCCGGCCTCGACGTCCCCGAGAACGAGCGCGAGGCACACGAAGCAGCCCTCTGGCGACTCTCGACCGCCAACACCTACGACGAACTCAACACCCGCGCCGCCCAGAACGTACCCGCGCAACAGCAGCACTCCGCCTTCACCCCCGGCCTGACCACCAAGCCCGCCACCCGACCCGCCGCCCCCCGCGGACCCACCGGACACGGCGTGTACAACCCGACGGCCATCGCACCGCCCGCCCCGGAGCCGACCGGCGCCGCGCTCTGACGGGCACACACCCGAGCCGAAGCGGGGTGCAGGTCCCCGGCCAGGAAAGACGTCGTCGACGGGTACGTGACTCGGGATACGGTCGAACTCGCGCGCCATGTGAGCAGAACGAAGGAAAGACAATGCTGACGGAGAACACCGGTCGCACCGCTCAGGATCTCGCCGCAGAGCTGGCCGGCCTGCGCGGAGTGGACTGGGGCTCGGTCTGGGCGGGACCCCCGCAAGGTGGATCGGCGGAATTCCGCGAGTGGTGCGGACGCTACGGCTGGGAGCCGCAGACGGTCGAGGGCAACCTCAAGGTGCACACGCCCTCTGGCGGTGGGATGACCTTCTGGTCGGATGGGCTGTGGACTCCGGTGAGCAGCCTTACCCACTACGCCTCACGGCTGCGTGCCTCCACTGCGGCCGAGAACGCCGAGCTCATCGAGAGCGCCGACAGCGCCTGGCCGGCGTACCTGGCAGCCGCCGAGAGCGTCCTGGGCCCCGCCGCGTGGAGCGGCCCGTGG
Source organism: Streptomyces sp. NPDC057271 (assembly GCF_042668715.1). NCBI lineage: Bacteria > Bacillati > Actinomycetota > Actinomycetes > Kitasatosporales > Streptomycetaceae > Streptomyces > Streptomyces sp. NPDC057271. The sequence goes on along the minus strand of NZ_JBHUYJ010000020.1, from coordinate 27,530 downwards.
AACGCGCCCGACTTCCCCGAACCTCCCGAACCTCACTTCTGGCGCGAGCGGGAGTCCCGGCTGAAGACGCGGAACCCGTACCGACTGGCCGTCTGGCAGCCCGTCGGCGACCCTCCGGGCCAGGCCTTGTTCATCCTCACCCAGTCCGTGGCCTTTCCGACGTGGACCACCGAGTTGCCGGGCAGTTCGACGATCGCGCTGGACGTGGAGGCTCCCGAGGGCTCGCGGCGGCGCCGATGATGCGCGACGCCCCGCCCTCTCAGGAGGAGATCGACACGGCGTTCAGGCTGCGTGAGGAGTACACGAAGGCCACCCCCTCCACCGAGAGTGAGGCAGGTGTCCTCGCCGGCCGCATCTACGGGGACTGGCAGGCAGCGCACGCCGAAGGTCGGTCCACCGCCACGGACCTGCTGTCCTTCATCCGTGAAGTCGGGAAGGGATCCGTCACGGCTGAGGACAGGGGAACCACCCGCGCGTTCTGGGCGTACGAATCCCAACCCGAGGGAGCGCACGAGCCCATGGAGCACCGCTTCCTGGCGCGCGCGCTCGGTGCCTCGCGCGGGATGCAGGTGCTCCAGGACACCGACGCGGGCCGACAGATGGACTCGTATCGCCTCGTGAACAAGCTGATGCAGCGCACCCTCGAGAAGGACTACGGTCTGGATGGAGAGGAACTCGAGAACGTCGTCAACCAGACGTGGGTCACCCTCTCCGAGCGCTTTGCGATGGCCGCGGAAGGACCAGTCGTCGCCCTCGTGGGTGAGATCGCCGAACGGACAGTGCTCGGCAAGGACGAACTGCCCGTCCTCCTGGCGCGTCCCAAGGTCGGCAAGGAGGGCGTGAAGTTCCCCGTCCCCCTGCCCGAGCGCGATCATCTTCCCCCGGAAATACACGCGTTCGTGGCCCATGCCCCGCACCGGGCCCAGATACGCATGGAGGACTACGACCCGAACAAGAAGCCGAAGGACTTCGCCGCGAAGCTCGCCGGGATCGAGGTCCTCGACAACCAGCGGGAAGCCCACGAAGCCGCGATGTGGCGGCTCTCTACCGCGAACACCTACGACGAACTCAAAGCGCGGGCCGAGCAGAGCGCGGTCCCGCAGCAGGACTCCGCCTTCACCCCCCGCCTGACCATCAAGCCCGCCACCCGACCCGCCGCCCCCCGCGGACCCACCGGACACGGCGTGTACAACCCGACGGCCATCGCACCGCCCGCCCCCGCCGTCGCCCCGGCACACGCCGGCGTCGAGCGCTGAGCCCGAGCAGCAGGAGAGGCAGCTCTCATGAGCAGTGACAACACCGAATACGCCCGTGCGGCAGCGGCCATGGCGGAGAAGGCGGTCTTCTTCGCCGAGACCAAGGCATGGGGACCCATGCACATGAAGTTGACGTTCTTCCTGGCCGGGTCCCGCTCGGCCCAGGAGGAACAGCATCACAGTGGTCAGCTGGACGGCTGGAAGGCCCGACTGCTCGCCGCCCGCGCGGCCGGCGACGGGGCTGCCGACGAGAACGCCCGGACCGAGCTCGCCGGAATGGTGCTTGCCGAGCTTCACCGCCGGGAGGGCGCCCTGGGGACCCTCCTCGGGGCGTTCCCCGTGCTCGCCGAGGTGATGGCGGCACAGCCTCCGGAGCAGCAGTCGGTTTCCGAGGAGGGCGAGTTCTTCTTCGCGGACGTCTTCGTCTTCGTCACCGAATACCTCGCACCGATGCTGCGCCGCCGCATCAACGGCTCTTCCGCCACCTGGTGCCCTCGATGGTGGGCGCACCCCGAGGCGGGTGCGCGGCTGAGTGCGCTCTGGCTGGCCTGGGAGCACCTGCGACAGGAGCCGGGTACGGGCATGTCCACGTGGTGGCTGCACCACGCCGATCCGCATCTACGGGTGCTGATGGACCCGGACATGGGGCCGTTCGCCGCGTGTTCCCCGAAGGACGGACACACCGCCTACCCCTTCGACCCGCTGCCCGTCGAGCCGTACGACGAGAGCGTGGACCCGCTGCGCGGCTGAGGGCCTGCCCCCGCGGCCGAGAACCTGCACCACTCCCGCACACACTCCTCTCCCCGCCCTGGCTCCCGATTCCCCGTCTTTCCTCGCCGATTCGCCGCGCTTTCCCCGACGGGGAAAACATGCGCGCCACGGGCCGACTCTCCCCCTACCGTGTCCCGGCAACCTGACTGAGGGAGGCCCGGGACGGTGGAGTCACCTGCCGACAACAAGCGAACTGCGGCACTCGCCCTGGCGGTACTGGGGCTCCTGATGGTCGGCGCCATGTTGGTGCTGATCGTCTTCGACGGGGACGGCGACACTCCGGGCGGGGGATCCGCGAACCCGCCCGCCACCAGCGCCGCCCCGGGCGGGAGTTCCGGCGGCGGTTCCACGGACGACAAGCCCTCGGACGGCGCGGCCGGTGGCGCCGGCGCAGTCAAGCCCATCCTGTCCGAGGCCGAGGCCGCCCAGGCGCACAAGGTGATGACCGACTACATGGCCGGTCTCAGCACGTACGCGCACACCGACGACGCCGCTTCCTGGGCCGAACCGCTGCTCGCGCTCACCAACGGCGACCCGAACCTCAAGCAGGAGACCGCCCTCCCCACCGGCAAGGCCTGGGACACGTGCGTGGCCGCCAAGTGCGCCTCGCGCGGGACCGCGACCGTGCTCCGCGACGCGATGGTCGCCGACGATCTCGTACGCGACGGCGGCACGACGGTTTCCAGCCTGGTGAAGGTGACGGCGGCCCGGAGCGAGGACGGTCGGAACACCGATACGGAGACCAACTCCTGGCTCGTCACGGTCCGGGACAGCGGTGCCGGCCGCTGGAAGGTGTCCTCGTTCTCCATCTTCGGTCTCGGCAACGTGGGCGCGTCCGACCAGGCGGGAGGGTAACTACCGATGGTCGCTCCTGCCGTACTGGCGGCCGCCGCCAAGGCCGCTAAGGTCGCCAAGGCGGCGAAGGCAGCAAAGGACGTCGCCCAGTCCGCACGCGGAGGCGGCGGACAGGGCGGCGGCGGTGAGAAGAAGAGCAACCTCAAGCTGTGGCTGCTTCTCGGTGCCGGCGGCATGTTGCCGATCGGCGGCATCGGCTTCGTCGTCCTCGTCCTGATCAGCGGCCTGATCGGCGGCATCGGCGGAGGTTCGGCGGCAGCCGCCTGCGGCGACTACGGCGACAACGCCGAGGCCGGCAACACCAGTGACGCGGCGGCCACTTCGCCGATCATCCCGGCGGGCAAGATGTACCTGCCGAGCTCGACCGCGCGGAACGAGATACCCCCGAAGATGATCCTCGCCGCCATGCGCGCGGCCGCCCGCTACGAGGGCATGGACTGGACGATCATCGTCGGGCAGATGTACCAGGAGACCAAGTACGGGCAGGACCCGTCGGCGGCTCCCGGCGGCAAGAACAGCGCCGGTTACATGGGCATCCTCCAGTTCGGTCACCCCGCCTGGAAGGACTACGGGGACGACGGCAACGGCGACGGCAGGAAGGACCTGTACAACATCGACGACGCCGCCTTCGCCGCCGCCAACTTCCTGCACGCCAAGAAGGTCGAGACCAACGCCTGGAAGGCGCTGCAGTCGTACTCGGGTTCCCTCGCCAGCAACACCATCTACATGCGCGTCGTCCTCACCCAGGCCGCCCGCTATCGGGGCAACCTGACCGGCGACAAGGACCTGATCAACGACTGGTACGCGCACCTCAGGAAGACCGTCGAGAAGAACCCGAGCTTCCCGACGCTGGGCCGGCAGTCCGACATCCCGGAGCCGGTCGGCAACAACGCCCAGCCGAACCAGGCGCTGAGCATCGCGAGTTCCCCGCCCCGCTCCTGGTCCACGCCGCCGCTGGACGGTGTCGGGGCGACGACCACGACGGCGATGGCCGCGCAGGGCGGCTTCGGTGACGCCGTACCGCTCTCGCTCGGCGCCGAACCGATCTCCCTCGCAGCCGCACCCCTCGCCCCCCAGGCGCCCACGAACGGCAAGGACTGGCAGTGGCCGCTGAAGGAGGGCACGTACAAGGTCGGCACCAAGTACCGTAAGACCGGCAGCATGTGGAGCCTCGGCTACCACACCGGCCTCGACCTGGAGGCCCCGGTCGGTACGGCCATCTACGCGCCGGCGGACGGCAAGAT